>NZ_JAKUFF010000052.1:0-34089 GCF_022663305.1 Bacillus cereus group sp. BfR-BA-01408
TCTAATGTCATCTCTTTATATTGTTGGTAAATCTTAATAGAAAGCTTCGTTCCAAAACCGTAACCATTTAAAAAACTCATTACTTTCTCTAATCCTTGATGTTCAACAATTGTCTCATATATTTCTTGCGCTTTTTGCTTGTTTACAACACCATTTAAAGCCTCAGGATCATCCATAATTTTAGAAATAGCATGTTCCCCTAGATGGTCCACAATTTTTTCAGCTGTACGCTTTCCTATCCCTTTAAATAAATCACTCGCTAAATATTGCACCATACCTGCTTTCGTTTGCGGCAATTCTTTCTTAAACGTTTCAACTAAATATTGTTTCCCATACTTCGGATGGTCTTTAAAATGCCCTGTCAACGTAAACACTTCATCTTCATGCATGCGGGGAAAATGACCGTTTATCATCACTTTTTTTTCGTCGTACGTTTCATTCGTTTCAATGACTTTCATACTGACAACGGAATAGAGGTTTTCTTCGTTGTGGAAAATGGTATGAAGAACTTGCGCTTTTATAAACTTTTTCTCTTCCTCAAACAAATCCATTGCATGTTGATTTCCCATCTTTCCTCTCCTTTCCGGTTTCGCTTCACTTTAATGAGCAGTACATCCCCCACCTATTTAGATGAGGGATAACTACCCATTAAACTACATTTTTCTTATTCAGCTTCTTGCTCTAATAAACGAACACCATTACCCGCTAAAAAGTGATCTGGCTGAATTTCAGTTGCTTTCTTAAATAAAGCGAGAGCCTTCTCATTTTTTTCCTCAAATACGTAGGCAACACCTAAATTATAATACGCATCTGCATGCTCTTCATCCATTTCTAATACCTTTTCAAAATAAGGTTTCGCCTCTTGAATATGTTCTAGTCGCGCAAAGCAAAGTCCGCACTGGAACAAAGCTTCTACATCGTTTTCATCTAATTCTGTTGCTCTTTGTAAAAACGGCAGTGCAAGACGATCATTTCCAAGTTGCACATGTGTAATACCTAACATAAACGTTACATCAGCTGATTGTAATCCAGCTTGCATCGCTTGTTCAAATACAGCTTTAGCCTCTGCAAATTGCTCTTGACCGTAATATACGTTTCCTAATCCATAATAAGCAGCCGCAGATTTATCATCTAACTCTAATGCACGTTTATAAAATAAAATTGCTCTCTCACTATCACCTAGTACATCTAATAAGTTTGCAAAATTAATATATCCAAGCGCATCTTTCGGATTTTCTTCGATTGCTTCTGTGAAATTTTTAGCAGCTTCTTCCCAGTTTCCTTCTTGCATATATTGAATACCTGTTTCAAGTTTGTTTGACATGTCCTTCACCTCTACAACAAATTATAACAAAGAATGTATTTTCCAAGCGAACGAAAATTCGCCTTATGTAAAAGAAACCTCTAACCGCGAATCGGTAGAGGCTTCTCATTTTATCCTAAATAATCCAATTTCTTACCGCTACGGTACACTTCATCAATTGTAGCACCGCCTAAACACTCATCTCCATCATAGAAAACAACTGCTTGTCCTGGTGTAATTGCACGAATTGGCTCGTCACACAGAATACGAACTGTATTTTCATCAACGATTTGAACCGTTACTTTATTATCTTCTTGACGATAACGGAATTTCGCTGTGCACTTAAATTCTTTCTCTTTCGCTTTATTACTTACCCAGCCAACATTTGTAGCAATAACTTCGTCGCCATATAGAAGTTCGTTATGGAATCCTTGATCAACATATAAAATGTTTTCTTTCAAGTTTTTCCCAACAGCAAACCACGGATCACCGTTACCACCAATACCAAGGCCATGACGTTGTCCAATTGTGTAGTACATTAAACCGTCATGCTTTCCTTTCACTTCACCAGATAATGTTTGCATCACACCTGGTTGTGCTGGTAAATAGTTACTTAAGAAATCTTTAAAGTTACGCTCACCAATGAAGCAAATACCAGTACTATCTTTCTTCGCCGCTGTCGCTAAACCAGCTTCTTTCGCCATTTCACGAATTTGTGGTTTCTTCAGTTCACCAAGCGGGAACATTGTTTTTGATAATTGCTCTTGGCTTAATTGATTTAGGAAATACGTTTGATCTTTATTGTCATCAACGCCGCGAAGCATTTTATATTCGCCGTCCATATAAGCAACGCGTGCATAATGACCTGTTGCTACATAATCAGCACCGAGCGCAATGGCATGCTCTAAAAATGCTTTAAATTTAATTTCTTTATTACACATTACATCTGGGTTTGGTGTACGACCAGCTCGGTATTCATCTAAGAAGTACGTAAATACTTTATCCCAGTATTGTTTTTCAAAGTTTACTGCATAATACGGAATACCAATTTGGTTACACACTTCAATTACATCATTGTAATCTTCTGTTGCTGTGCAAACACCATTCTCATCTGTATCATCCCAGTTTTTCATAAAAATTCCGATTACATCATAACCTTGCTCTTTTAATAAAAGAGCCGCTACAGATGAATCAACGCCACCGGACATCCCGATGACAACGCGTGTTTCGTGAGGTAGTTTGTTCATCATGTCACCTCCCATGCTAATTTTGTGTTAATCGCTTCACGATTTTCACTGTTTCGTACGCCGCTTTCTCAACTTGCTCTTTCGTATTTCCAAGTCCGAAACTAAAACGTACGGATGAACGTATTTGATCGGAGTCTTTTCCGAACATCGCCACTAATACATGTGATGGATCAATCGAACCAGCTGTACAAGCCGAACCACTTGATACTGCAATGCCAGCTAAGTCTAAGTTCACAAGAAACGGTTCAATGTTCATTCCTGTAAAACTAATATTAAGCACATGTGGTAATCGATATTCTAAGTTTCCGTTTACCTCGAAAGTAATGTCTTCATTTTTGAAGACAGATACCATTATATCTTTAAACTCTTCATATTGGGCATTTTTTTGCTCACGAGTTTTTTCAGCTAGCAAAATTGCATGTTGCAACCCAACGATGCTCGGCACATTTTCAGTACCAGCACGGCGTTTTCTTTCTTGCTCCCCACCTATTAATAACGGTTCAAATTTCACGTCTGCACTAGCGTATAGGAACCCGACACCTTTTGGCCCGTTAATTTTATGAGCTGAAATTGATAATAAATCAATACCAAACTCTTTCACATCAATTTCTACTAAACCATAAGCTTGTACCGCATCTGTATGGAAATAAGCTTGATGCTCTTTTAGCAGCTTACCTATTTCCGCAATTGGTTGCATCGTCCCAACTTCATTATTCCCAAACATAATAGATACAAGAATTGTCTCTTCTGTTAATGCCTTTTGTATGTCAGAAACTTGAACACGTCCTGTTTCATCAACAGGTAAATATGTCACTTCAAACCCTTCACGCTCTAACAATTCACACGTATGCAAAATTGCATGATGTTCAATTTGCGTCGTTATAATATGGTTACCTTTATGACGGTTCGCACGCGCTACACCGATAAGTGCTAAATTATCAGCTTCCGTACCACCGCTCGTAAATATAATTTCATTCGGATTCGCATGAATGCTACGTGCACATGCGCGTCTCGCCTCATCTACAGCATGGCGCGTTTGACGTCCATAAAAGTGAATACTAGACGGATTTCCGAATGTTTCTGTCATATATGGAATCATCTTTTCGACCACTTCCGGGTGAGTCGGAGATGTCGCAGCATGATCTAAATAAATGCGTTCCATTAAATCTCCTTCTTTCCAAATCGTTTCACAAGGAATTAAATGTAAAACATATAGCCCCCGTGATTTTCTTCCTCATAACGTACTAAATCTTCTAACGTTGTACTATCTAACACTTCTTGCACCGCATCACGAACACGCATCCATAATTGGCGTTGTGCTGGTTCTTCTTCTTCTATCATTTCTACAACACTAATCGGACCCTCTAATACACGGATTACATCCCCAGCTGTAATGTTAGCTGGCTGATCTGATAATACATACCCGCCATATGCTCCGCGTGTACTCTTTACTAGACGCGCGTTACGAAGTGGTGAAATTAATTGCTCTAAGTAATGTTCCGATAAATCATGTGCCTGCGCAATTGATTTTAAGGAAATTGGACCTTCACCAAACTTTTTTGCAAGATCGATCATAATTGTTAAGCCGTAACGGCCTTTCGTTGAAATCTTCATCTATTTTGCACCTCTTTTCAAATTTTCACTTCTATTGGTTATATCTTATTTATAAAAGAACACAATTTAAAATCCTATGAAATTATAGCATAATATAGTATTATAAGAAATTTCAACTTGTGTATCAAAATGATAACATAAAATCACATTGAAAAACTCGGAAATTATTACAATTGAAAGAAAAATGAAAATATTCATATTCATTTTTCCCACAAAACAGCATCCTATTTCAAATTCCACTAAAAAAAATGATACGATAGAAAGAGATTATACATTAAGGGAGACGGTAAAAATGAAACAACCACTCGCACATCGAATGCGCCCTACAAATATTCAAGAAATTATCGGACAACAACATTTAGTTGGTGAAGGAAAAATTTTATGGCGAATGGTCCAAGCAAATCATTTTCAATCTATGATTTTATATGGCCCTCCAGGCACTGGAAAAACATCCATCGCGAGCGCAATTGCAGGAAGTACCGGAACCCCTTTTCGCCTATTAAACGCTGTTACTCACAATAAAAAAGATATGGAAGTTGTCGTACAAGAGGCAAAGATGCATCGACACCTCGTTTTAATTTTAGATGAAGTACACCGTCTAGATAAAGCAAAACAGGATTTTCTATTACCTCATTTAGAAAGTGGACTCCTTACCTTAATTGGTGCGACGACGAGTAATCCGTTCCATGCTATTAATTCCGCTATTCGAAGTCGGTGTCAAATCTTCGAATTACACGCATTAACAGAAGATGATCTTTTAATTGGCTTAAAACGAGCACTTGAAGATAAAGAAAAAGGTCTTGGGGAATATGATGTAACTGTTACGCCTGAAGCATTACATCACTTCGCAAATGCATCAGGTGGAGATATGCGTTCCGCTTATAATGCACTGGAGCTAGCTGTTTTATCTAGCTTTACAACTGATGACAAAGCTGCGGAAATTACGCTGGAAATCGCCGAAGAATGCTTACAAAAAAAGAGCTTCGTTCACGATAAAGGCGGAGATGCTCATTATGACGTATTATCAGCATTTCAAAAATCAGTGCGCGGAAGTGATGTAAACGCAGCACTTCACTATTTAGCACGTCTTATTGAAGCTGGTGATCTGCAAAGCATCGGTAGACGTCTTCTTATTATGGCATATGAAGATATTGGACTTGCTAGCCCGCAAGCTGGACCGCGTACGCTAGCAGCTATAGAATCAGCTGAACGCGTTGGATTCCCAGAGGCGCGCATACCACTTGCAAATGCCGTTATTGAGCTTTGCCTATCACCAAAATCAAACTCAGCTTATAAAGCACTTGACGCTGCCTTACACGATTTACGGAACGGGCAAACAGGCGACATCCCAAGTCATTTAAAAGATAGTCATTACAAAGGCGCAGAGGCACTTGGAAGAGGCATTGGCTACTTATATCCACACGACCATCCAAATGGTTGGGTACAGCAGCAATACTTACCTGATAAAATAAAAAACAAACAATATTATAAACCGAAAATGACAGGGAAATTTGAACAAGCACTTTCTACTGTATATGAAAGATTACAAAGTTCGAATAAAACGAAAAATAAAGGGTAACATAAGCGAAAACGTCACCATTATGGAGGCTTCGCTTATGAAAACACGTCAAGATGCATGGACAAAAGAAGACGATCTCCTTTTAGCAGAAACTGTTTTACGACATATTCGCAGCGGCAGTACACAAATAAAAGCATTCGATGAAGTCGGCGATGCTTTAAACCGCACTTCCGCAGCTTGCGGTTTTAGATGGAACGCTGAAGTAAGACCGAATTATGAAGATGCGGTACAGCTTGCGAAAAAACAACGTAAAGAATTAAAGCGCTCTGAAGCTAAAATAGAAAAAAATCAGTTCACAAAAACGAAACAACTCGTAATCGATGCTGAGTTTTCAGAAGATATTGTACCAAGTAAACAAGAACTTACAATGCAAAATGTCATCTCGTTTTTGCAAAACTTGGAGCACAATAATCCTTCAATCGCAAAGTTACAAACTGAAAATGAAGTATTACAAACTCAGCTCACTTCCTTGCAAAAAACGAATGATGAGCTCGAAACTAAATTAGCTGTACTCACAAAAAAACAACAAGCAATCGAAGAAGATTATGCAATGCTCGTTAGAATTATGGATCGTGCTCGAAAACTCGTTTCAGTTGAAGAACAAGAAGAGCAGATCGCTCCCATTTTCAAGACAGATCAAAATGGAAATTTAGATATTATTTATTCTGCAGAGAATTAAAAAAGATGTCACCTAGCCCAATTTCCCGGCTAAGTGACATCCTTTTTTTGTCTCTTCGGTGGATAGCATATTGGTAAATGAAATTATATCGACTATTCGACAAGGAATATCGATTTACCGACAAATATTTACAAAATAAGTAAACCTGCTATACAAAGAACTCCCTGAATTGACTGGATATTTTTTACTTAAATGTTACTATAAACATATACGATTGAAAGGAGCTGATTGCCATTTCATTAGTAGCCTTCAAAATAACACTCGGTATTCTCGTTCTAACGTTAGGCCTTTTTACGATTCATAGTTTAAAAAAGACCTCAGGTTATAAATCAGACAAATATGATTATTACTTACTGGCCTTGCTTACATTTGAACTAGTAGCAATACAAATCCCCCTATTTCTTTAGCACATATAAAAAAGCATATATCCGAAATGGATATATGCTTTTCTTTTATTCTTGCCCTACACGTTTCACTTCTACGTTTTTAATGCGTTCACGTACAACGTGACTTGCCATAATTAAGCCTGCCACAGATGGTACGAATGCGTTTGATGAAGGTGGTAATTTCGCTTTACGAATTTTTGCATTTTCGTCTGGTACGATTTCTTTACGTACTTCTTCACGAATTACGATTGGATTTTCATCAGAGAAGACAACTTTTACACCTTTTTTAATACCCTCTTTACGAAGCTTCGTACGAATGACTTTCGCAATTGGATCTGTATGTGTTTTAGATATGTCCGCAATACGGAAACGAGTTGGGTCCATTTTATTTGCTGCACCCATACTTGAGATAATTTTAATTTTACGACGTAAACATTGTTTAATTAAATGAATTTTGAACGTAATCGTATCAGATGCATCCACTACAAAGTCTAAACCGTGTTTAAAGAACTCTTCATATGTTTCATCTGTATAAAACATTTCTAGTCCAATTACTTCACACTCTGGGTTAATGTCTGCAATACGCTCTTTCATTAATTCTACTTTTGAACGTCCTACAGTAGATACTAAAGCGTGAATTTGACGGTTTACGTTTGTAATATCTACAACATCTTTATCTACTAATACGAGACGCCCAACTCCAGAACGTGCTAACGCTTCAGCTGCAAAAGAACCTACGCCGCCAATTCCTAAAATACCGACTGTACTATTTTTTAATATTTCAAGTCCTTCTTTACCGAAGGCTAATTCATTACGTGAAAATTGATGTAACATTCAGCTCTACACTCCTATTACAAAAATGGTCTACCATGTATTCTAGCGTTTTTCCGACTATTTGTATAGAAAAAGTTATAGAATTCCTAAAAATACATATTTCGAAAATAAAAACATAGTGTAAACCGGGATTTTGTTTCTTCCTAAATACACGTTTAAAAAGGAGGATTCAGAGAGCCGAACAGATCGAGGCGCTGAAGCCAGGAGGAGCGCAGTGTAGCGTTACTACTCGAGCACCGGACTAGCATACGTAACGACGAGATGCGACAGCCATCTGAACCGGACTTTTTAAACAACCTCTCAAAAAAAGTCTAGATGGTATTAGTATAACCATCTAGACCCTATTCTTACTTCTCTTCTTTTAAGCTTAATTTTAAGTTTAACTCTTCAAGCTGTGCTTCTGCAACTGGGCTTGGAGCTTCTGTTAATAAGCAGCTTGCGCTTGCTGTTTTTGGGAATGCAATTGTATCACGAAGGTTAGTACGACCTGCAAGTAACATAACAAGACGGTCTAAACCTAATGCAATACCACCGTGTGGTGGAGTACCGTATTCGAATGCTTCTAATAAGAATCCGAATTGCTCTTGCGCTTCTTCTTGTGAGAATCCAAGTGCTTTGAACATTTTTTCTTGTACGTCACGCTCGTAAATACGAAGTGATCCACCACCAAGCTCATAACCGTTTAATACAAGGTCATATGCTTGCGCACGTGCTTTTTCTGGTGCTGTTTCTAATAGCTCAACATCTTCACGGAATGGCATTGTGAATGGGTGGTGAGCTGCAAAGTAACGATCTGCATCTTCATCGTACTCAAGAAGTGGCCAATCCGTTACCCATAGGAAGTTAAATTTACTTTCGTCAATTAACTCAAGCTCTTTACCTAGACGTAAACGAAGTGCACCTAAGCTATCTGCAACAACGCTCTTCTTATCTGCTACGAATAGTAATAAGTCACCAGCAGTAGCTTCTAATGTAGTCATTAACACGTTTGCATCTTCTTCACCGAAGAATTTCGCGATCGGTCCTTTTAAGCCGTCTTCTTCCACTTTAAGCCAAGCTAAACCTTTTGCACCGTATACTTTTACGAATTCAGTTAATGCATCGATGTCTTTACGAGAGTATTTACCCGCAGCACCTTTTGCATTAATTGCTTTTACTTGTCCGCCGCTTTCTACAGCACTTGTAAACACTTTAAATCCACAACCTGCTGCAAACTCAGATAAGTCTGTTAGTTCCATTTCAAAGCGTGTATCTGGCTTATCAGAACCGTAACGAGCCATTGCATCAGCGTAAGTCATACGAGGGAATGGTGCACTAATCTCTACACCTTTCGCATCCTTCATAACTTTCGTCATCATGCGCTCCATCATATCTAAAATTTCTTCTTGTGTTAAGAATGAAGCTTCAATATCGATTTGCGTAAATTCTGGCTGACGGTCCGCACGTAAATCTTCGTCACGGAAACAGCGTGCTACTTGATAGTAACGCTCAAATCCGCCGACCATAAGAAGCTGTTTAAATAGCTGCGGAGATTGTGGTAATGCATAAAACTCACCATCATGTACACGACTTGGTACTAAATAATCACGAGCTCCTTCTGGCGTGCTCTTCGTTAAAATTGGTGTTTCCACTTCTAGGAACTCTTCTGTGTCTAAGAAGTTACGAATTGTTTTTGTTACGTCATGACGCATTTTGAATGTGTTGAACATTACAGGGCGACGTAAGTCTAAGTAACGATATTTTAAACGCACATCTTCTGATGCATCTGTATCATCAGCGATAATGATTGGTGTTGTTTTCGCTGCGTTTAATACGTTTACCTTTGTTGCTTGTACTTCAATACGACCAGTTGCCATATTGTCATTAATTGCGCCTTCACCACGCTCAACAACTGTACCTTCTACGTGTAATACGTATTCGCTACGAATTGTTTCTGCTACTTCTAGCGCCTCTTTTGATGTTTCTGGGTTAAATACAACTTGTACGATACCTGTACGGTCACGTAAGTCGATAAAGATTAATCCACCTAAATCACGGCGTTTTTGTACCCAACCTTTTAATTGAACTGTTTGTCCAACTGCTTCTACTGTTACTTTTCCACATGCATGTGTTCTTTCAGCCACTGTAAGTTCCCCCTATATTAATTTCTCTGCTACGTATGAAGCAAATACATCTAATGCTACTTCTTCTTGTTCGCCTGTTGCCATATCTTTTAAGTTGATGATACCTTTATCTAACTCATCTTCCCCTAATACAGCTACAAATTTCGCTTTTAGACGATCTGCTGATTTAAATTGTGCCTTCATTTTGCGGTCTAAATAATCTTTTTCAACTGATAATCCAGCTTTACGAAGATCAAACGCAACTTTTGCAGCATGGTCTTTCGCTTTTTCACCAAGCGCCACAACGTAACAATCAATACTATGTTCGATTGGCAATTCAATGTTTTCAGCTTTTAGTGCCATAATTAAACGTTCAATACTCATCGCAAAACCGATACCTGGCATTTCTGGTCCACCGATTTCTTGTACAAGTCCGTTGTAACGTCCACCACCGCTTAATGTAGTAATAGCACCGAAACCTTCTGCCTCACTCATAATTTCAAATACAGTGTGTTGGTAGTAGTCTAAACCACGTACTAAGTTCGGATCTTTTTCAAATGGAACATCCATCATCGTTAATAGTTCTTGAACTTTTTCGTAGTATACTGCTGAATCTTCGTTTAAGTATTCTGTAATAGATGGTGCTGTTCCCATTAATTCATGGTTACGGTCCTTCTTACAATCTAAAATACGAAGAGGGTTCTTTTCTAAACGAGATTGACAGTCAGAACAGAATTCGCCGATACGTGGCTCAAAGTGTGCGATTAATGCATCACGGTGTGCTTGACGGCTTGCTGCGTCACCTAAACTGTTTAATACAACTTTAATATTTTTCAAGCCCATGCCGCGGTAAAACTCTACAGCAAGTGCAATGACTTCTGCATCAATTGCAGGGTCGTTACTACCGATTGCTTCAATACCAAATTGTACGAATTGACGATAGCGACCTGCTTGCGGTCTTTCGTAACGGAACATTTGACCGATATAATATAATTTCGTTGGTTGTGTTGCGTCACCGAACATTTTATTTTCAACGTAAGAACGTACAACAGGTGCAGTACCTTCTGGACGCAATGTTAAACTACGCTCTCCACGATCTTGGAATGAGTACATTTCTTTTTGTACGATATCTGTCGTATCACCAACACCACGTAAAAATAGCTCCGTGTGTTCAAAAATTGGTGTACGAATTTCTTTATAATTGTAACGACGGCAAATTTCGCGTGCTTGCCCTTCGATATACTGCCATAACTCAACAGTGCCTGGAAGAATATCTTGCGTTCCGCGTGGGATTTGAATAGACATATTCAGTTCCTCCTCAAATTGTTTTAATCTTAATAAAAATAAAAAAACTCCCGCCTCTACTGTTTGAACAGTAGGGACGAGAGTATTATACCCGTGGTGCCACCCTAATTGAAGCACGTATGCTTCCACTTTTTTAATAACGCTTAAATGTGCGTTCATCCCTACTAAGCGTATATGCCGTTCAAGTTGAAACCTCTAGAGTGTCATTCAATCAGTCATCATGTAGAAATGTTTTCAGCCTAAGACATTTCTTCTCTTTCCATGTGTGTCTCATTTACTCTTCTCTATCAACGGTTATATTCATATGTAAATATAAAATTACTATACGTTTGTTGAGTAGGATTGTCAAGTACTCTAAGAGCGTTCAATCTGCTTCTTTAGGCGCTTTACATCTTGAAGAGAAATGCCAAACTCAGAAGCAAGCTCCATCGAAGTATTGTTTTGCTCTTTTGAAATAAAATCATGAAAATTTACGTTAAACAGTTGATTTGCACCATTTGTAACAGAATGCCCTTTTTCATTCATACGCATACGTATATCCCTCACATTCAATATGGATGTTTTACTTTTTATTGTTCCATATTGATTAGAGAGTTATACATAAACGAAAAAGCTATTGACTCAAAATAAACATTAGTATTATTGTATTTATAATAATTGGCCAGTCCACTCGCTAGCATATGATGCTTCAAATGAATATAACAACACTGCAATACCTAGCCCAAATACGATCATTTCTAACATTACATGTAATATACCTTGCACTTTCCTTTCTTCCACAGGAAATAAAGCATACATTAAACTACTTCTACACACTGATTCAATATACGAACCAACGCCTCTGGATTAGTTTCCATTACCCAATGCCCACCAACTTCAATAGAAAAAACTTCCCATTTTCTATCCCTTGCTTTTTTTGCTGATTCTAAAAAGATAGGCGTCATTGGCCAATGTTTTGGATTATCCTTTACTTCTACGTATATATGGGGTATAAGTTGCGCTTTAGAGTTTTTTATTTCAACCGATTGTGTAAAAGCCAACAATGACATCGCTGATTTTTTTTCATCTATTGTATTTCTAGGAAGAACACGCCATCCTTCCCCGTATACCTTTACTTCTTCTATAAAATGTGCGGCCATTTCCGGCCCAGAAATATCCATAACAGAATCACCATTTTCCGGAAGCATTGCATCCACGTATACTAGCTCTTTAATAAACTCAGGAATCTCTTCTGCTACACCTGTAATTACCATACCAGAATAACTATGCCCTACTAAAATTACATCTCTTAGACTCTCATATTTAATAGTATTAACAATGTCTTGAATAAATGTTTTCAGCCCTATATTAGGTTGCATAAGATGTGTTCGTTCCCCAAGTCCAGTTAATGTAGGAGTATATACACTATGACCCTCTTCCCTTAAAAGTTTAGCTAGTTTTTTCCAAACATAACCGCCATCCCATGCTCCATGAACGAGTACAAATGTTTCCATAAGATTTACCTCCCATAATCCCCCGATTATATCGTTTATTTTCTTAACTATCATAACAATAACTAGAAAAATATACCATTAAAAACCACAAAAGAAGAGAGGGGCTCATCCCCTCTCTTCTTCAGCAGCACTATTTACTTTCCACAATTAAGGTCACCGGACCATCATTGATTAAAGAAACATCCATCATTGCTCCGAACTTCCCTGTTTCTACATGCAATCCTTGCTTACGAACTTCCTCATTAAAGAAATCATATAAACGCTCTGCATAGTCAGGTTTGGCAGCATCCATAAAGTTTGGACGTCTTCCCTTGCGGCAATCTCCGTATAATGTGAATTGCGAAATGGATAGAACTTGTCCTTCTACATCAAGTACAGAATGGTTCATCTTTCCGCTCTCATCTTCAAAAATACGTAAGTTCGCAATTTTTTCTGCAATGTAAGTTGCATCTTTTTCTGTATCTTCATGCGTAATGCCAACTAGTAATGTTAAACCGAACGGAATTTGTCCTACGATCTCACCGTCTACTGTGACAGACGCTTCCTTTGATCGTTGTAAAACAACTCTCATCTTTTCTACACTCCCTATTAATGCATCATGCGTCGTACTGCATAAATTTCTGGAACACGTTTAATGCGTTCTACTACTTTTTTCAAGTGCTGTAAGTTACGAATAGAGATTGACATATTAATTGTCGCCATCTTATTACGGTCACTTCTACCAGAAACTGCCGAAATGTACGTTTTCGTCTCTGTAACAGCTTGTAATACTTCATTTAATAAACCACGGCGATCGTAACCTGAAATTTCAATATCAACGTTATACTCAATTTCTTTTTCAGGGCTACCTTCCCACTCTACTTCTAATAAACGTTCTATAGCTTCTTCTGTATGAACATTTACACAGTCACGGCGGTGAATCGATACGCCTCGGCCTTTCGTAATATACCCAACGATATCATCACCAGGTACTGGGTTACAGCATTTTGATAAACGAATTAATAAATTATCTGCACCACTTACTTTAACGCCAGAATCCCATTTTCGAATTTTCATCGGTTTACGAACTTCTTTAACTTCAACAATCTCTTCTTCTTCACGTTGCTTACGGAACTTGTCCGTTAGTCGCGTAACAATTTGCGATGCAGTGATGCCATTATATCCAACTGCCGCAAACATATCTTCTTCATTTGCAAAGTTGAATTTTTCAGCAACTCGTTTTAAATTATCAGGAGCTAACACTTCTTTCATCTCATACTCTAGGCTACGCACTTCTTTCTCAACAAGTTCACGGCCTTTTTCAATATTTTCATCTCTACGTTGTTTCTTAAAGAACTGACGTATTTTGTTTTTTGCATGAGATGTTTGAGCAAGTTTCACCCAATCTTGACTTGGTCCATACGAATGTTTCGATGTTAAAATCTCAATGATGTCACCTGTTTTTAATTTATAATCAAGTGTCACCATTTTCCCGTTTACTTTTGCACCAATTGTTTTATTTCCAATTTCTGAATGCACACGATATGCAAAGTCAATTGGAACAGATCCAAGTGGTAATTCCATTACATCGCCTTTCGGTGTAAAGACGAATACCATGTCAGAGAATAAATCAATTTTTAATGACTCCATAAACTCTTCTGCATTAGAAGCTTCATTTTGCCATTCTAATATTTGACGGAACCATGTAAGTTTCTTCTCTAATGTACCTGCTGTTTCTGCTGTTTTTCCTTCTTTATACGCCCAGTGTGCCGCGATCCCGAATTCTGCGATCTCATGCATTTCTTTCGTACGAATTTGCACTTCAAGCGGATCACCTTTCGGCCCAATTACAGTCGTATGAAGAGATTGATATAGATTTGCTTTCGGCATTGCAATATAATCTTTAAAACGACCTGGCATCGGCTTCCAGCACGTATGAATAATTCCAAGTACTGCATAACAATCTTTAATACTATTTACAACGACACGTACAGCTAATAAATCATAAATTTCATTGAACTGTTTATTTTGCAGTGCCATTTTACGATAAATGCTGTAAATATGTTTTGGTCTTCCAGAAATTTCAGGTTGAATTGCAACTTCATCTAATTTCTCACGAATACCAGTCATTACTTCCTCTAAATACTCTTCACGTTCTGCACGTTTACGCTTCATTAAATTTACAATACGATAATATTGCTGTGGATTTAAGTAGCGAAGTGACGTATCCTCTAGCTCCCATTTAATAGTACTAATTCCGAGTCTATGTGCTAAAGGTGCAAAGATTTCTAACGTTTCATTCGCAATGCGACGCTGCTTCTCTTGAGGCAAATGTTTCAATGTACGCATGTTATGAAGACGATCGGCTAGTTTAATTAAAATAACTCGAATATCTTGAGCCATTGCAATAAACATTTTGCGATGGTTTTCTGCTTGTTGTTGCTCATGAGATTTATATTTAATCTTTCCGAGCTTTGTCACACCATCGACAAGCATAGCAATTTCTTTATTAAATTCCCGTTCAATATCTTCTAATGTAATCTCTGTATCTTCTACTACATCATGTAAGAAACCTGCTGATACTGTAGCTGGATCCATGTGTAAATCAACTAAAATACCTGCAACTTGAATTGGATGAATAATGTATGGTTCACCCGATTTTCTGTATTGTTCGCTATGCGCATCGCGTGCATATTCATAGGCACGTGCTACTAGCTCAATATCTTCATCCACTAAATATTGACTTGCTTTCTCGAGTACCTGTTCAGCTGTTAGTACCTGCTCATTTGCCATCGAATCACCTTTTATTGAAAATTGACTTTATCTTTATTGAATAGAATAAATTATATTCTATCATTATAACCCAATGATTGTGAATTGTGAAAAGGAAAAGATTTTACTGACATTTCACTATAATTTTTTGTTCAATTATACAAAAGTACCCGCTCCTCTCCAAGAGATTCACGGGTACTTTTTATCACCGTAGTTTTACCTATATAGTGATTAGTATTTTTCTAATACTAATACATCGTAACCATCTAACATTTTACGACCATCTAAGTAAGTAAGTTCTACTAAGAATGCAATTCCTGCTACAACTCCGCCTAGCTCTTCAACTAACTTAATTGTCGCTTCAATTGTTCCACCTGTAGCTAATAAGTCATCTGTAATTAATACGCGTTGACCTGGTTTAATTGCATCTTTATGGATCGTTAAAACGTCTTTACCATATTCTTTACCGTAGTCAACTGTAATTACTTCACGTGGTAATTTTCCTAATTTACGAACTGGCGCAAATCCTACTTCTAATGCATAAGAAACTGGGCAACCGATAATGAAACCACGAGCTTCTGGTCCTACTACAAGATCGATGTCTCTCTCTTTTGCATACTCAACGATTGCATCTGTTGCTGCTTTGTATGCTTTACCGTCGTTCATTAACGGTGTAATGTCTTTAAACACAATACCTTCTTTTGGATAATCCGGTACAATTGCGATATGTTGCTTGAAATCCATATTTCTGAATCCTCCTCAGATCTAAAAGGTTTGTAAATACAAATCCTTTACCCTAACTGTTCTACTTCTTTATGATTACGAATCGTTTCAAACCATGTATATAGTTGCTGATATGTGCTATAAACCAATTCTTTTTCTAATTGTAAGTGGTTCATTTTCTCACGATATGTGCTCGATTCAATTAAATCACGCTTTTGTTTTTTGTCTGCCATAAAAATGACGCCATCTTTTATTGTAACAAATTCTAACTCAAAAAACACCTGTGTCATGAAATTTACTGTATCTTTTGACCAACCTTTATGCTGACATAGTTGCGCTCCATATTGTCTTAAAGAAAATGGTGATTTTTGGCTCAAGAACGAATAGTACCATTTAAAATGTTCTCTCGTTGGAACAGTACTAAATAAATGATTATTCTCTTGATAAAATAGTGTATAAATTCGCGACGGGAATCCTACTTTAAATAGCTCTCTTAATTCATCTGTCCCTTTTGGTAAATCAAGGAATACGATGTATTGATCATCTAACTCGGTCACTTCTGATGCATGCATCATATGCTCTTTATAGTCTTCTAAAGAAAATTTATTCAATACCTCTTCAGAAAAATACACCATCGTGATTTTCCCTTTCGGAAGTTCTGCTAAATTTGCTTCTACGTTACGCATACTACGCCAATCGAATAATTGCCATGCTTCTACAGCAATATCTTGTACCATTAATTGCGGCTTCTTAAAATTATTCCATTCATTGATAGACGCTTCTCCTATTACAGATACTTTTGCAACTGGAGAAATTTCTTTCGCATATGCGCCAAAACCGAATCCAATTGTATCCAATGTTGCTTGTCCATCACGAAGAGACATCTTTAAATGAGAACCATCTGATCCGATTGCACGAATACTTTCTAACTCCGCATCTTTCACCGCAATACGTGGCTTTGGATTTCCAACACCAAATGGCGCTAACTTTTGCATATCTTCAATTGCTGCAAGTGTTACGTCCTCCACTTTGCAAAAAGCATCGACAGCTGTAATTGGAATAAAATCTTCTTCTGTTAAAATTGTATCTGCCTGTTCATTTAAACGGCGGCGTAATTCATCTACATCATTCATATGTAGCGTCATTCCCGCTGCCATCGGATGTCCTCCGAAGTGTGGCAATAACTCTCTACAATCTGACAAGTTTGCAAACAAATCAAATCCTGCAATACTACGCGCTGAACCTTTTGCAGTTTCTTTTACAGGATCAATGCATAATACAATCGTTGGACGATAAAAACGTTCAACTAATTTAGAAGCGACAATTCCAATTACACCTGGATTCCACCCTTCTTTTGCAAGCACTAATACTTTATTGTCTTCAGGAGGGAAATTCGTTTCCACTTCAGCGATAGCTTCTTCTGTAATTTGCTTTACAATATCTTTTCGCAGTTTGTTCAGCTCATCAATTTCTTCAGCCAGCTCTTTCGCTTCTTCGGGATCCTCTGATAATAAAAGATGTACAGCCGGCGTAGCATCTTCTAAACGTCCAACTGCATTAATACGAGGTGCGATTGAGAAGCCAATACTCTCTTCTGTAATTTCACTTTGCGAAACGTTAGCAACTTTAAATAGCGCCTTTAGTCCGATATTTTTCGTCATGCGCATATGTTTTAAACCGCGCTTCACTAGCAATCTATTCTCACCGTGAAGTGATACTAAATCGGCTACCGTACCAATTACTGCAATTTCTAATAAATGTTCTGGTACACGGCCCAGTAGTGCATGTGCAACTTTAAACGCAACACCTACACCAGCTAAATAGTGAAACGGATACACACCGCCATCTAATTTCGGGTGAATAATCGCAAGTGCTTCTGGCAATTCTGGTGGTGGCTCATGGTGATCTGTAATAATTAGATCTATCCCAAGTTCCTTCGCTACCTTCGCTTCATGTACAGCTGCGATACCAGTATCGACAGTAATAATGAGTGAAAATCCTGCGCTATGCGCCCAACGAAATGCTTCTTCATTCGGTCCATAACCTTCTGTAAAACGGTTTGGGATATAAAATTCTACGTCTGCACCTAATTCTTGTAAGGCAATATATAAAACAGTTGTACTACTTACTCCGTCCGCATCGTAGTCACCAAATATTAATATTTGCTCTCCATTTTGAATCGCCTTATTTACACGTTCTACCGTTCTATCCATTCCTTCTAATAAAAACGGATCATGAAATTCTTGATTTTCTGTATTTAAAAAATCTAAAATCTTATCTTCTGTATCTAGTCCTCTACCGAGGAATAACGAAACGACAAGTGGTGATAATTGTAATTTACTTGCTAATTCACTCACTCGCTCGCTATTATATTCTTTTTCTTTCCAACGCGTCTTCGGTTGTAACACGAAATCACCCCTTAACCTGTTCATTATACAAGACAGATTAAGGGGTGACAATATCATGCAAACTACGATGTAATATCTGTATACTAAAATGTTACTAATGTTTAATTTGGAGAATACGGATTTATATGTACAAATACATTTTGTACGTTATCTTGCAGCATAAGCGTTTCTTTCACACGCTTTCCAATGCGATGTCCTTCTTCTACAGTAATATATGGATCTACAGAAACTTTAATATCTACAATAACGTAATGACCATGCTCCCTCGCATATAACGAACCGATTTTTTTCACACCATCTATTTGAAGTACTGCTTCTCTAAGCGGAATAACATCTTCCTCATGAAGAACATGATCAAGCGTTGCATGAATTGCTTCTGTCCCAATACTCCATGCCATTTTTGCAACAAGAAGTGAAACAAATAATCCTGCAATTGGATCGGCATACACAAGCCAATCTAACCCGAACTTACCACCAATAATCGCTGCACAAATACCGATTAAAGCTGCAATTGAAGAAAATACATCCGAACGGTGCTCATATGCATTTGCAATAATTGCATCGCTATTTACCCTTTTCCCTAATCGAAATTTATATTGAAACATTCCTTCTTTCACAATAATCGAAAGAACAACAGCAAAAATCGTAATTCCCTTCGGCGGTTCTAATTCCTGCGAAAAAGCTTTTATGGACGAAATCGCTATCTCGATTCCCACAATAAATAATAATACTGCAACAATAATCGCTGAAATCGATTCCGCTTTACCGTGACCATACGGATGATCTTCATCGGGCGGCTGCTTTGCTGCTCGTAATCCAAACAGTACAGCTAGCGAACCAATTACATCTGATGCAGAATGCACAGCATCCGCTAATAGCGCTTTACTGTTCCCAATATAACCAATTACCGCTTTTATGATTGCTAATATAATATTACCAACGATCCCGACAATAGCACCAAACTCGGCCTGTTTAAAACGTTCATCTTTTTCCATCATTAAAATCCCTTCTTTTCTTAACCTATCTTTTTATCCCACTTTAATGGGCAGTAAGACCCCTACCTCAAAATTCAGTGAAAGCAAAAAATTTAGGTGGGGGATCAACTGCCCATAAAAGTCCGATTGGTTCAACTAATAATCAGTGGGGGGATGAAGAACCCCCCCACTGATTAAAGTTTCACTTTATTGTAACAAAAACAGCGATAACATCACCACTTTCTTCCATTTTCCATTTCAAAGTCGCTATCTTATTGTATCCACAAACGAAAAAAGAGATGCCTCATAAAGAGACATCATCTTTTTTATACTTGCGGTTCAGATTCTACTTTCTCAACCTTTTTCTTGTTTTTGCCCTTTTTCAAACGACGGTTTTCAAGCATTAACCAAATTTGAGAAGCAACGAAAACAGAAGAATACGTACCTACAACTAATCCAACAAGTAACGCAAACGAGAAGTTACGTAGTGACTCACTACCGAAGATAAGCAATGCAAGTACTGGGAATAGCACTGTTAGTACAGTATTAATCGAACGACCAAGCGTTTGACGAATACTTGCATTTACGATTTCTTCTAAGTCTTTTATATCACGTACTCGTTTTTTCTGTTTGTATAATTCACGGTTTCTATCAAATGTAACGATCGAGTCATTAATAGAATAACCAATGATTGTTAATACCGCAGCGATAAACGTTAAGTCTACCTCTAACTGGAAAATACTAAATATAACAATCATAACGAATGCATCATGTAATAATGCAAGTACTGCAGATAATGCATACGTAAATCGGAAACGAATACTTACGTATAAAATGATAACCGCAGAAGCAATTAATACTGCGATAAATGCATTTCGTGCAATCTCTTTCCCGATTGTTGGTGAAACTGTACTTACGTTTGGATCTGTACCATATTTATCGTGGAAGAATGTTTTTGTTTTCGCAATTTCATCTTTTGATAGAACACCTAATGTACGAACTGCGAATCCTTTATTGTCATCTCCAGTCGGTACAATATTTTCTTCCTTCACGTCAATGTTCAATTCTTTAAAATCTTTATGAACATCAGACACAGTAACTGCTTGTTTTGATTGCAAGTCGATACGTGTACCACTCGCAAAGTCAATACCAAGATTCAATTTGAAAATTGGTAAAATAATTGCACCTGCAATTACAACTACCAGCGAGAAGATAAGGAATTTATGACCGACATTTACGAAGTTAATACGATCAAATCTTGTCGGTGGATGTACTACACCTTTTGTTAATGGAATAATATCCTTTTGTTTCACACCAAAGTATCCTGGTTTTTTATCGAAGTAACGGCTCTTTACAAGTAAACTTAGTAAGAAACGAGTACCGAATACGTTCGTAATAAAACCGACTAAAATACTTACGATTAAACTTGTTGCGAACCCTTTTACAGAGCTATTACCATAAACGAATAATACACCAGCTGCTGCAAGTGTTGTAATATTCGCATCTAAAATGGTTGCTAATGAACGATGGTTACCAGCACGGAATGCCGACATCATTGACTTACCAATTTTCAGCTCTTCTTTCAGTCTCTCGTACGTAATAATATTCGCATCAACCGCGATACCTACCCCGAGCACTAACGCCGCAATACCTGGCAACGTAAGAACTGCATGCATCCAGTTAAAGACAAGTAATGTAACGAAAATGTATAAACCTAACATAATAACCGCTACAAGTCCTGGTAAACGGTAGAATACAAGCATAAATAAGAAAATAAGAGCGATACCAATCGCACTAGCGAAAATTGTTTGCTCTAACGCTTGTTGACCAAACTTCGCTCCAACAGATGTTGAATACATTTCTTTTAAATCAACAGGAAGTGCACCTGCATTTAATAAAGATGAAAGTTGTTTCGCGCTTTCAACTGTAAAGTTTCCACCCACGATAGATACTTCAGCTTGGTTAAACACTTGGTTTACTGTTGCTGCTGATAAGAACTTCGGATTCGGTTTTGCAGATTCTGCTTTGTACGAATCTTTTCCTTCTTCAAAATCAAGCCAAATTACCATTAAATTCGTTGGTGGTGGCATTTTTGAAATTTTTTCAGTTACTTCACGGAATTTTTCAGCGCTTTTTAGTGTAAGACCTACACTCGCACGACCTTGCTCATCAAATGTTTGCTTCGCTCCGCCGCCTTTTAAATCCGTTCCATCCATAAGAAGGTTGTCATCTACATCACGGAATGTTAATTTCGCTTGTGTTGATAACATTTCACGTGCTTTTTGCTGATCTTGTACACCAGCAAGCTGTACACGAATTCGGTCTTGCCCTTCAATTTGAATGTTCGGTTCACTTACACCAAGTACATTGACACGATTTTCAAGAGCACCTACTGTACTTACAAGTGCCTCTCGGTCAATTTTATCACCTTTTTTGGCTGGTTTTACTTCATACAGAATTTCAAAACCACCGCGAAGGTCTAGTCCTAGACTAATTCCTTTTGCTATGTCTTTTCCTGCCGCACCAATTACTCCACCGATTAATAAAACGATGAGGAAAAAGGCGGCAATTCTCGTACCACGCTTTGCCATATGTACCCTCTTTCCGCTACTAACACTTCAAATAAATCTTTTACGATTCACCTTCACACGTGTGCATACGCCTAGTTAGTAGACTTCCTTTCTATAATTTTGCTAGTTCCTCACCAGCTGTGTCGGTAAGTTTTTCACATTACCGACACTTTCATTATTTGTTTTCTCTCTTCACTACCTCCTTTATATATGATCTTAGACATAATTATTTCCTCATTATCAATACCTATCATTATACTGCAAAAGGAAGAACAAACCAATTGCAGTCGGTTATTTATTTTCATATTCATCAAATGACCAAAGCGGGGCTTGATATGCTTCAACAGTTAAATACGTCATATATTCATTAGCTGTTACTGTTAATACGTCATTAACTAATTCATACAATCTAACGTCACTGTCTATCTTCTTCCACTTTTTCACTTTAAGAAACTTCCAAATGTCATCATCTGTTACTCGGTCGTAGCCGAACATTTGGAACTCTTCTACTTTACTTTCTAAAACGACTTGTAACTGTCCGCGGTATGATTCTACCAAAGCCTCTCTATCTAACATATATAACATCTCCTTCTTATTTCAGCACGAAAAGTCGCTTTTAATCCCGCTCTAATGGACAGCAATAACTACTTTCAAGAGTACTCTCTTAAATGCTTGTCATTCTTGTCTCGTACGTGCATATAAATTATTGTAAATCATTCCACTGATTTTGAGAAGGTAGGAGAAGACCATGACGAGACAAAGCTTTTTAAAAGGCGCATTTATTTTAATGATAGCCGGCTTTATTACCAAAATTCTAGGATTTATTAATCGTATTGTAATGGCACGTATTTTAGGAGAAGAAGGCGTTGGCCTTTATATGATGGCCGTCCCTACATTTATTCTAGCAATTACATTAACACAAATCGGTCTTCCTGTCGCAATCGCAAAATTTGTAGCAGAAGCAGAAGCTGTGAATGATAAACAAAAAGTTAAAAAAATATTAACAGTATCATTAGCTGTTACATCTGTTATTAGTATCATTTTAACAATTGGAATTATGCTCCTCACACCTATTTTAGCAAAAACATTATTAACTGATGAACGAACGTACTATCCATTAATGGCCATTTTGCCTGTCGTTCCTGTTATTGCTGTTTCTTCTGTTTTACGTGGCTATTTCCAAGGGAAACAAAATATGAAACCTAGCGCTTACGCCCAAGTGATAGAACAAATTGTCCGCATTACAATTATCGCTATATGTATTCAATTATTTTTACCTTACGGCGTAGAATATGCTGCAGCTGGTGCTATGTTATCAGCCGTTCTCGGTGAAGTGGCATCGTTATTATTTTTACTCACTTTATTCCAGCGCGAAAAACATTTATCTATACGCTCGGGATTTTTCACTACTGTAAAGGAAAGCAAGGGGACATTTTATTCTCTTATGGATATTGCACTTCCAACTACAGGAAGTCGTTTAATCGGTTCCGTTTCCTATTTTTTTGAACCTATCGTCGTTATGCAAAGCTTAGCGATTGCCGGCGTTGCTGCCTCCGTCGCAACTCAGCAATACGGTATATTAAACGGGTATGCATTCCCGCTTCTTTCACTGCCAGCCTTTATTACATACGCTCTTTCTACTGCACTCGTTCCATCTATTAGCGAGGCAATGGCAAAAAGACAGCATAAATTAGTAGAACACCGCTTACAACAAGCTCTTCGGATCTCACTCATTACTGGCGGGTGGTCAGTCGTTATATTATACGTATTTGCTTCTCCTGTTTTAACTCTTATGTATGGATCGGATAGTGCAACAGCGTTCATCCAGCTTCTTGCACCTTGCTTTTTATTTCATTATTTTCAAAGTCCACTTACCTCTGTTTTACAAGCTTTAAACTTAGCACGTGCGGCCATGATGAATACGTTTATTGGTGCAATCGTGAAATTAATCGTTATTTTCGTACTAGCTTCAAGGCCAGAGTTTCAAATGATGGGGGTTGCCCTTGCAATTGCAGCAAATATCGTAACAGTAACATTTCTTCATTATGCTACTGTTTTAAAGAAAATTACATTTACCATTTACGCAAAAGACTATATTTTTGGCGGACTTGCCATCGGTATCGCAGGCTCCTTCGGTTTTTACCTTCATAAGTATATAGTTTTCTCTCATTCACTTGGCATACAAACATTATGGGAAATCACTTTAACAACACTCGTTTATATTGTGCTCCTCTTCATTTTCAAGCTCATTCGAAAAGAAGAGTTAAGTCGTCTCCCTATCATTCGAAAACTGTCATTTTTGAAGTAAACGGGCTTACTATGTCATATAGTAAGCCTCTAGTTTTCTTTCAAATCAACAAAAAATTGTCCATTTTGAAAGCTACAGTATAAAATTTTTGTTACATCGTTATAGCCTAAGTTTTTTAATTTTCCAACAAGCCACTCATCTGTATGTTCAATCATTTGCAAATGATTCGATTGAATTTCGCCATCGATAATAAGAGGAAGAGTAAACTGTAATACATCCTGCCCGCCTTTTTGTTTTTGAAAGACAGATAACTTCCCAGATGGTTCTAAAATAGCGTATTCTACATCCCGGATGTCTCCAACTCCTTGTTCCCTTAATTGCATCATTAAATCATCTATATTATAACGTTGCTTTCTCATCTTCTTTTCATCAATCTTTCCCGCATTTACAAGAATAGCCGGCTCACCTTCTATTAAATGCCGAAATCGTTGATACTTTAACGAAATAACTGACAAAATAATTTGTATACACATGAGAAAAGTCATCGGAACTAATTGGTGCCAAAGTGATTTATCGGTATTTTCAATTGCGACTACTGCCATTTCACCAAGCATAATGAATACGACTAAATCTAATACACTTAGCTCTCCAATTTCGCGTTTACCCATAAGACGAAAAATAATTAAGATGATGATATACAAAAGCATCGTCCGGCCAATGATTGATACCCATTCCATTTCTACATCTCCTTTTTACGTATAGACTCCCCTATAAAAAAGAAAATAGTCTAACTTAGGCAAAAGGAAAATATGCTTGTATTAAAAAGGGGGAATGTATAAATGGATGGAACGAAAAAATTATCAACTGCAATCGGCTTCGGTATCGTTATCCTATTAATTCTCGCAACAGTTACTAGCATGATTATGGCTCTTTTATTAAAATTTACAGATATGAATGAAGGAACATTAGCTGTTACTATTTTTATACTAGCACTTTTATCTATGCTTATATCCGGGTTTACTGCCGGCAAAAAAGCACAAGGGAAAGGTTGGCTAGTAGGCTTCACAACAGGACTTACATTCACTATACTTGTTTTTCTAGTTAACTATTTAGGTTTCTCTCAAACTTTATCGAACTCACAGTTACTTTACCAATTAGCATTAATGGGTGCGAGTACACTTGGTGGCATTTTCGGTGTAAATATGTCCAAACAAAATAACTAAAAAAAAGCCCTGCACATTTCATGCAGGGCCTTCCTCATTAGTTTTTCACAACTTCACGAATCGCATTACGATCGAAAGTTAAGTGTGAACCACCAGATTTAATAACGATTTTCGTCTCATCTACTGATTCGATTGTACCGTGTAAGCCACCGATTGTTACGATAGCATCACCTTTTTTTAACTCACTTTGCATTTGAGCAACTGCTTTTTGACGTTTTTGTTGCGGGCGAATTAATAAGAAATAGAAAATCGCAAACATCGCAACGATCATAACGATATTCATCATACCTGGATTCATCTTTTGTTCCTCCTTTTAAATTATGTATTAGAAGTTTTTAGCATTCGGTTTATTAAAGCCATACTGTTCAAAGAATTCTTCGCGGAAATCGCCAAGACGGTCTTCACGAATAGCTTGTCTCACCTGCTCCATTAAGTTTAACAGAAAATGAAGGTTGTGATAAGACGTTAAACGAATTCCGAACGTTTCATCACATTTCATTAAGTGACGAATGTACGCACGAGAGTAATTTTTACATGTATAGCAATCACAGTTTGGATCAAGCGGACCGAAGTCTCTTGCGAATTTCGCATTTTTGACAACTAGACGGCCTTCACTTGTCATACATGTACCATTTCGAGCGATACGAGTTGGAAGTACGCAGTCAAACATATCGATACCACGAATTGCACCATCGATTAATGAGTCAGGAGAACCTACTCCCATTAAGTAACGTGGCTTATTGTCTGGAAGAAGTGGTGTTGTAAACTCAAGTACACGGTTCATAATATCTTTCGGCTCACCTACAGATAAACCACCTACCGCGTAACCAGGGAAGTCCATTGAAACAAGGTCTTTTGCACTTTGACGGCGAAGCTCTTCGAACTCCCCACCCTGTACAATACCGAATAAACCTTGATCTTGTGGACGTTCATGCGCTTTTAAACAACGCTCTGCCCAGCGGCTTGTACGCTCTACAGACTTCTTCATATATTCAAAAGTAGCTGGGAATGGAGGACATTCATCAAATGCCATCATAATATCTGATCCTAATGCATTTTGAATTTCCATTGCTTTTTCTGGTGATAAAAATAATTTATCTCCATTTAAGTGATTACGGAAGTGAACGCCTTCCTCTTCAATACGACGGAAGTCACTTAAACTGAATACTTGGAAACCACCAGAGTCCGTTAAGATTGCACGATCCCAGTTCATAAATTTATGCAAACCGCCTGCTTCACGAATGATTTCGTGACCTGGACGTAACCATAAATGATACGTATTACTTAAAATAATGCCAGAATCCATTGCTTTTAATTCTTCTGGTGACATTGTCTTAACTGTTGCAAGTGTACCAACTGGCATAAATGTTGGTGTATCAAATGAACCGTGCGGCGTATGTACACGTCCTAAACGGGCACCTGTTTGTTTACAAGTTTTAATAAATTCATAACGAATTGCTGTCATAATTTACTCCTTTTATTTGTTTCCCATTTTAGCGTGAGAGGCAACGAACATTGCATCACCAAAGCTAAAGAAACGATATTTTTCTTTTACTGCTTCATTATAAGCATGAAGTACATTATCTCTGTTTGCAAATGCACTTACAAGCATAATTAATGTTGATTTCGGTAAATGGAAGTTTGTAATTAAACCATCAATTGCTTTAAATTCATAACCTGGGTACATGAAAATGTCTGTCCAACCAGAAGCAGCACAAAGCTTGCCGTCATGATCTGTCGCAATTGTTTCTAACGTACGAGTTGAAGTCGTACCTACCGTAATAATACGTCCACCATTCTCTTTTACACGGTTTAATAATGCCGCCGTCTCTTCAGACATATGGTAATATTCTGCGTGCATATGGTGTTCTTCAATCGTATCAGCAGAAACTGGTCTAAATGTTCCAAGCCCTACGTGAAGTGTAATGAAAGCTAACTCAACGCCTTTTTGTTTTAACTTCTCCAGTAACTCTTCTGTAAAGTGAAGTCCTGCTGTCGGCGCTGCTGCTGAACCGATTTCTTTCGCATATACTGTTTGATAGCGATCGCGATCTTCCAGCGTTTCCTTAATATATGGAGGAAGTGGCATTTCTCCAAGTTCATCTAAAATTTCATAGAAGATGCCGTCATATGAAAATTCAAGCTGACGTCCACCTTGATCTGCAGTTCCTGTGCAAGTTGCTTTTAATTTTCCTTCGCCAAAAGAGATAACAGTTCCTTCTTTTACACGTTTCGCTGGCTTAACAAGCGTCTCCCACTTATCACCTTCTTCTTGTTTTAAAAGAAGTACTTCAATGTGTGCGCCTGTATCTTCTTTCACACCGTGCAGACGAGCAGGCATTACTTTCGTTTCATTTAAAACTAAGCAATCCCCCTCATGTAAGTAAGAAAGAATGTCCGTAAAATGTTTATGCTCAATATCGCCTGTTTCACGGTCTAACACCATTAATCTTGATGTTTCACGCTCTTCTAATGGGACTTGTGCAATAAGTTCTTCTGGTAAATGAAAATCAAACAGATTAATATCCATAACTATATCCACCTATTTCTTATTTGAATCGATTTATTATATACATAATAAAAGATAATACAATACTTAACACAATACATGTAATGATAGGAAAATAAAAGGTAACGTTTCCTTTTTTCACAAAAATATCGCCTGGAAGTCTTCCAATGAACTTCCAAGCTAAGCCAACAACGATAAGTAAGATCCCTGCTGTAATAAGCAATTTTGGCATCTCCGTCATACTTTTGGCATCTCCATTCCGAAATGCTCATATGCAAGTGGCGTTACAATTCGACCCCTTGGCGTTCGTTGTAAAAAGCCAATTTGTAATAAATACGGCTCATACACATCTTCAATTGTATGAGATTCTTCTCCAATCGTTGCCGAAACCGTTTCTAATCCAACTGGACCACCACGGAACTTCTCAATAATACCAAGCAATAATTTATGGTCAATATGATCTAGACCTAATTTATCTACTTGCAGCAATTCTAATGCCATTTGTGTAATTTCCATCGTAACCGTTCCGTTACCACGAACTTGTGCAAAATCTCGTACACGTCGTAATAAACGATTCGCAATACGAGGTGTACCACGAGCACGTCTTGCAATTTCTAGTGCGGCTAACGAGTCAATTTCGACTTCGAATACTTCTGCTGTACGTTCAACAATCTCAGAAAGCTGATCTACTGTATAATACTCTAATCTTGAAAGCACACCGAAACGGTCACGAAGCGGCGCTGATAACGCACCTGCACGCGTCGTTGCTCCAACTAATGTAAATGGCGGTAAATCTAAACGTACAGACCGTGCTGAAGGTCCTTTTCCAATTACAATATCAAGGCAAAAATCTTCCATCGCAGGATATAGTACTTCTTCAATTGATCTATGCAAACGATGAATTTCATCAATAAATAATACATCCCCTGGTTGAAGCGATGTTAATACAGCTGCTAAATCACCTGGTCTTTCAATTGCCGGTCCTGAAGTTGTTCTAACATTTACGCCCATTTCATTGGCAATAATATTCGCAAGCGTCGTTTTACCAAGACCTGGTGGTCCATATAAAAGCACGTGATCTAACGTTTCTTCACGCATTTTCGCCGCTTCAATAAACACTTCTAAATTATGTTTCGCTTTATCTTGGCCAATATACTGACGGAGCGTCTGTGGCCGTAATGAATATTCTAAATCCGCATCTTCATATGCAGATTCCCCTGAAAGGAGACGTTCGTCCATTATACTCACCTCTTACCATTTAGTAAAAGACTAAGTGCCTTTTTAATATACTGATCCGTCGTCAATGATTCTTTTAATAACTCTGGTACAACGCGAGAAACTTCTCGTTCTGCGTATCCAAGTGCGCGCAGAGCTTCCAGCGCCTCATCAAGCTCAGCTGACGAACCTTTCTTCTCATCAAAACGTTCTTCGTCTGAGAATAAATCAACAAATGCATCTGGTACAACGTCTGCTAGTTTTCCTTTTAAATCTAAAATCATTTGGCGCGCTGTTTTCTTTCCTACGCCCGGGAACTTCACTAAAAACTTCTCGTCTTCATGTTCAATCGCTTGAACGACCTGTCCGGTTTGACCAGAAGCTAATATTGCAAGAGCGCCTTTTGGTCCAATACCAGACACACCTAACAACTTTGTAAATAATAAACGCTCTTCACGTGTTTTAAACCCGTAAAGCGCCATAATATCTTCTCTCACATAATGATATGTATAGACACGGATTTCTTGCTTACTTCTTTGAAATACATACGGATTCGGTGTGAAAATTTGATAACCAATTCCATTATGATCAATTACGACATATTCCGGTCCTACATACTCCACGTAACCTGTAACATATTCAAACAAAATACAATCTCTCCCTCTTAAATCATGTATTCCATTTTAACATATTTAATGATAGAAAAGCGAGACTGCCCCAACAAATGTTCTCTATTTGAAACTTCTGTTATTTTCCTACGAAAGCTTTCAATCCAATCGGAAAAGATATGCTAATTGATGAGATCGCAAAACAAATTTTAGATAAAAATAAATAAGAAAAAAGCAGCTCACCATGAGCTGCTTTCTTTCCTATTCTGTACTGCGTATTGCTTCATTTTTTCGATTGTCTTCACGAATCCTTCTTTTGACTTAATACGAATACCACGCTTCAACTTCGCCCGTTCATAACTCTCTAGCTTTTTCATATCAATTTGAAAAAAGGAATGAATCGCATTATCGCTTTTCGGTACACCTTTGAAAATTTGTAATATCCCTTCCTCTGACACTCCAAAATAACCGCTCGTTTTTAATAACGGAGAAATATCGTCAACTTTCTTTTGTAATACGATTTGTACATCATCACGATCAACGAGCTGCCATTCTTTATACTGCTGTAAAAACTTTTCTAAGTCTGCTACTTTTTCTGTAAAGATTTCCTCACTTACTTCTCCATCAACATACATTCGCTCTAATAAAATTGTAACTTGAGGGTCTTTCTCTGTTACTTCTGGTACTGGCCCTTCCGCCTTCGCATTCGTTCCATAAACGAAACAAAACATCATAACGAAAGCTTGCATCGTAATCAGTATCCATTTCATTTCCGTTCACCTCTTTTAGGCAAGATCATACTTTCATTAGTAGTTTTTCCGGAAATGGGGGTTTTATCCCTAATTCATAGATTACTCTCATTAAGACTTATAGAGTCCAATGATTTCTACCTATTTCGAAACATATTGATTACTTGAAAGCTTTTTTATATCTTTATTGGATTGTACCGTCGCTATATAGACTCCAATTAATACGATTGCCATTCCAACTATTTGTTGCCACGTAACAGCTGCTCCATATAGGACAACTGATATACAAGTAGCTACAATAGGAGTTAGATTTAAATACATACTCGCTTTGCTTGCACCTAACTCTTCTACTCCTTTATTAAACACGATATATCCAATTAACGTCCCGCATATGACCATATACAACATTTCTATCCACCCCTGTAAAGAAAACGTCCCAACCTTTCCCCATCCATCTTCATATAGAGAAAGGCCTGCTAAAAACACAGTACCCAATACCGTCATACTCATTGTAGTTAATAAAGGGGAGACACCACTCATAACTTTTTTTCCTGTTAAGCTATATAACACCCCACAGATTAAAGCAGCTATAAATAAAAGATCGCCCTTATTAAATGACAAAGACATAAGTGTATTCATTGAACCGCTCGTAATAACAACTATTACACCGATAAGAGACAACATTAAACTCATTCCGACTTTTATACTCCAAGACTCTTTAAAAAATAATATTGCTCCTAAGGTTACAAAAACGGGCATTGTAGCAATAATAAGCGAGCCATTCAAAGTGGAAGTATAGTTAAGTCCCATAAAGAAAAAAACATTGTAGCCAAAAATACCTGTTAATGATACAAATAACAGCCCTTTCCAATTCTTTAATAACAAACTTGTATTCCACTCAGATTTCATAAAAACTATGCCCATTAAAATACAACCCGCTAAACCAAAACGAATTGTTGCCGCTGTAATCGGTGGAATTTCAGTAATAACATGCTCTGCTGTTGCAAAAGAGCCACCCCAAAATAAAGGAACAAGTAACATAATGACATACATACGATTTATTTTTTTCATTTTTATTACCCCTTTCAAGTAAACAAGTTTAAAAGTTTAAACTTGTTTACTTGTTAGTTAAAAAAAATTAATAATTCGATTCTATTGCTTGAAGTAAATCCTTCACCTGTTTTAAAAATTCTCCGGCTATTATAGAATAAAAAATTTCTTTTCCATGTCGATCCGCTACAATTAGTTCTGCTTGCCTTAAAATTTTCAAATGATGCGAAACAGCTGGTCTAGAAATCCCCATTTTATCTGTTATTTGCGTTACATTCATCTGTTTGTTTTCTAATAACAGCATAATAATTTGTTGACGATTCTCATCTCCTAATGCCTGAAATATAGGTGTTACAACCTGAAATTTCTCTAATACAACTTCTGTATTTCTACATTCAAAATTCTCCATATCCTATTCATCCCAACCTTATATATATAAAAAACATGTAATATATTACCATTAAATAGTAACTCTTTCATTCGCAGTTGTAAATAACTTTATTTTCAGACTCTTTTTCGATAAAAAAAGGAAGATTGGATTCCTCCACTCTTCCCATTACATTCATATAAAATGAAAGACGCCTGCAAAACAGGCGTCTTGATGCGTTTACGGCGAGAGACCAGGCGACCACATTCGCGTGTTTAGCACTTAAGCATATCTCTCGTCTTACGTAAATTAGCTCATCGCTTTGCTAATATAACATTAATAAAGTATAAGTGCAACATGTTTATAAAAATATTTTATTTCCTCTTTCATCCAAACAAATTATATGTAAATTATAAATTGATAAATGCAATATATATGTTACAATTAATATAACAGCAAAATCATTATAAACAGGAGATGGATATTGTGAAAAAAATAAAAGATGAACGTCTCATTCTGCAAACATTAAAAAATATACGTATTGCCTTTCTTTTTCAATCACTTGGTATAATTGGAATTTTAGGCTATATCGGATTCACTGAAGGACTAGATCAAATGACGAAATCTCCATTATGGCTATTATTTATTCTTACGAGTATTGTGCTTAGTTATTTACAGTTAAGCATTTCAATCGATGTAGAAGAAAGCGAAAAGGACATACAATTAACTCCTTATTATAAACTTGTCTTTCGCTCCCTTATCGTTGGGATTGTTATGGCTATTATTTATATTATTTTCAGTCCAGAAAGACCTCTCTTTGAAGCTATTTTAACAGGCAGTATTCTCTTCATATGCTTTTTAGTATCTTACTCCGTTAGTTATTTTATAAAAAAGCGTCGTTTACAGGACAACGATGAATAAAGAGGAAGGGCTACCCTTCCTCTTTTATTTCGCTATCGTACTGTACCAGTTAAACCGTAACGAATGTCTCGGAACATATTTACTATGTCACGATTAAAGTCGTTTGTAACTGTACCGTTACGTAAGCGTGTACTCATTGCATCGACACGAGTAAACATGTCATTTCTTACAGAAACATATACGTTTCTGTTTCCAACTTCATTTGCAACAGCTTGACGAATTTCGTTCGCCATCGCCGTTTCATTTGTCACTGTATTACGTGGTTTTACTGCAATCGCTACATCGTTTCCATATACAACTGTAGACACGCGGTCCACGTTATTCATACGTTTCACACGATTCGTAATTCTTTCTGCAGTTTTACCATCATTGTTAATGTATGAATTGTTCATTGTAATATTACGTGTTGGATGCGGATTAGCAATTTGACCGTTGTAATTTACATCACGGTAATAGTTGTATCCTGTATCGTTACGACCATTTCTATATGTTACATAGTCTGTATAACGATCGTTACGCGTCACATTATCACGATACTGGTGAGTATCATTATAAGATGTACGCTCGTAATTGTAGTTACGTCCATCCATTGCATTGTTTTTTGGTGTACCACATGCAGCTAATGCACTAGTAACTAACAAAGAAGCAGCAATCACTTTTACTTTCGTATTCAATAGAAAAACCCCCTCTGTTAGAATGAGCTTCTCTTCTGAAAAGCTCCCTCTTATGATGAGTAACAGAGCAGGTTTTTACACTGTTAATATTTCACTGGGAATTTTCTAACATTTGATATAGCTCTTCCGTTTTCAGAACGACTTTACATACAAAAAAGGTGGGAATAATCCCACCTTTTTTAAACTTCTTCTTCATCCTCTTCTTCAACTGGCTCCCCAAATACATTTGGTGGATCTGGTTGATAATACATCGTTCCTGGCTGTGGTGCATATGCTGATTGAGTTGGTTGATAATATAAAGGATTCGCGTATTGCGGCCCTCCAGGTTGTGGACTATATAGCCTACTCTCTCCACCGCATCCACAATCTTCCTCTCCTTGCACAAGCGGCGGCATATTATTATCCATCGGCATCATATTTGGATTTGGCATAGACGTATACTGTGGTCCAAACGGCGCACCTTGCTGATACGGCATACCATAGTATGGATTTTGTTGTTGATAATACGGATTCGGCGGCATCACATTCGGTGGTTGATTATTATCCATGATCGGCAT
>NZ_JAKUFF010000053.1:0-33810 GCF_022663305.1 Bacillus cereus group sp. BfR-BA-01408
AAAAATCAAGAAGAGAGTAAGAAACAAGAATAGCAAGTAAAATACAGCGACATATAGAGAGAATAGCGGTTATAAAGCCGAGTAGGTGAGAGAGTATTGCGACTCACCTATTCGGCGTGTCCTCTTTATTTTAACAATGCATGTTAAAATAAAGATAAGAGAAAATTAATTGGCGGTATGATGGTGAAGGATAATAATTAGTATAGATAAGGAAATTAATTAATGTTCTTTATTTCTCGGTATTTTTTAGAAATTTCGGAATAATATTGAGAAATAAAAATAACTGAAAATATTAATAAATATTTGTTGTATTTATATAGGTGTGTTCGTTATAATGAACATAAGGTTTTTAAAAAAGAACACATATTAGCTAAGCTAATATAGTTTTAGTTACATCTCTTATTGTAAATAAGAGATAGCAATAAAAAATATAAAAAACAGCTAGGGGGAATTTATTGTGAGTCTAAAGAAAAAGTTAGGTATGGGAGTTGCATCAGCAGCACTGGGGTTATCTTTAATTGGTGGAGGAACGTTTGCATACTTTAGCGATAAAGAGGTTTCAAATAATACATTTGCAGCTGGGACGTTAGATCTTGCTTTAAACCCTAAAACAATCGTTGATATTAAAGACCTAAAGCCGGGGGATTCAGTTAAGAAAGAGTTTTTATTAAAGAACAACGGAACGTTAGCTATTAAAGACGTTAAACTAGCGACAAAGTATGATGTAAAAGATGCTAAAGGTGATAATGCAGGTGCTGATTTTGGTGAACATATTAAGGTGAAATTCATTTGGAATTGGGATAAACAAAGTGAGCCTGTATATGAAACAACTTTAGCTGAGTTACAAAAATTAGATCCAGATGTTGTAGCGAAAGATGTTTTTGCTCCTGAATGGGGAGAAAATGGTGGTTTAGCACCAAATTCAGAGGACTATTTATGGGTAGAATTTGAATTTGAAGATAAAGGTGATCAAAATATATTCCAAGGCGATTCATTAAATCTAGAATGGACATTCAATGCAAGCCAAGGAGAGGGCGAAACAAAATAATAAAAAAGCGGGTATCCCCCGCTTTTTTTTATAAAGAAAAAGAAGTGCTAGATGTAAGCACTTCTTTCTATTTATTATTTTTGATCTTGCTTCCATTTTGTAAATTCAAGAAATTCACGAAATTGTTCTTTGGAGACGCCGGAGCTCATCGCATCTTTAACGAGTTGTGTCCATTCGGAGTCTAAGTGATTTTCCCTTGTTGTTTCATCATGAAGTAAAGTATCAACTGGAATTTGTAGAACTGCTGCGATCTTTTCAAGAAACTGAATGGAAGGGTTTTTTTGTAAATTTCGTTCTATAGAACTAATGTAAGATTTAGCAACACCAGCTTTTTCGGCAAGTTCAGTTAATGAAATACCTTTTTGTAAGCGAAGGCGTTTTATACGTTCTCCAATCATATTTGCGCACCTTTCTATCAATATGTCGTCGTCTTATGATGTCATTATTATAACATAAACTTCGCTAAAAAGAACAAACCTATTGAGCCTGACTAGATGGTTTCATACGTTGGAAAAAATGTTCGATATCTTGTAGTGCAATGCCAGCGTCTAGAGCTTCAAGTATTAAATCAATCCATTCTTGATCCAATGCGTCAGTCTTATCTTTGTACAAATGTAATTCCTCCCTAATTATCGGTCATAACTGCTGCTACAGAATACGTGATAATGCAATCGGATTTTGTATTTATGTAGTGAATTATCAAATATTTTGTAGATAAAACAAAGATAAAATCCCCATTAAATTCCCTCTATGGCGATTATAAAGTTTCTGACAAATATTTTCAATATTTTCAGAAAACATTGTTGAATTGTGATATACTCGTATGCTAACTATGAAATTTTTACAAATATATTAAAAACATTACATAATATGACTAAATATTGAAAAAATATTGAACTTTTAATAAAATTTAATTTGTAATACATATTATTTATTAGGGGAGGAAATAAGGGATGAGCAAGAAACCGTTCAAAGTTTTATCATCAATCGCTTTGACAGCTGTATTAGGCCTTTCGTTCGGAGCTGGTACTCAATCTGTATACGCTGAAACGCCTGTGAATAAGACAGCAACGAGCCCAGTTGATGATCATTTAATTCCGGAAGAACGTTTAGCAAATGCACTAAAAAAACGTGGGGTAATTGATTCGAAGGCTTCAGAGACTGAAACAAAGAAAGCTGTCGAAAAATACGTAGAGAACAAAAAAGGTGAAAATCCTGGGAAAGAAGTAACAAATGGGGACCCACTTACGAAAGAAGCATCTGACTTTTTAAAGAAAGTGAAAGATGCGAAAGCAGATACGAAAGAAAAGTTAGATAAACCTGCAACAGGAACACCTACTGCGACAGGCCCAGTTAAAGGCGGCTTAAATGGTAAAGTACCAACATCTCCGGCAAAGCAAAAAGCGTATAACGGTGATGTGCGTAAAGATAAAGTACTCGTTTTACTTGTAGAGTACGCTGACTTTAAACATAACAATATCGATAAAGAACCTGGTTATATGTATTCTAACGATTTTAACAAAGAACATTATGAAAAAATGTTATTCGGTGATGAGCCATTCACATTAGATGATGGAAGTAAAATCGAAACGTTTAAACAATATTATGAAGAGCAATCTGGCGGTAGTTACACAGTGGATGGAACGGTTACAAAATGGTTAACAGTTCCTGGTAAAGCTGCTGATTACGGTGCAGATGCTGCAAGCGGCGGTCATGATAATAAAGGACCGAAAGGACCACGTGATTTAGTAAAAGATGCATTAAAAGCAGCTGTAGATAGCGGTATTGATTTATCTGAGTTCGACCAATTCGATCAATACGATGTAAATGGTGATGGTAATCAAAATCAACCGGATGGTTTAATCGATCACTTAATGATTATCCATGCAGGTGTTGGACAAGAAGCTGGCGGCGGTAAATTAGGTGACGATGCAATTTGGTCACATCGCTGGACAGTTGGACCAAAACCATTCCCAATTGAAGGCACACAAGCGAAAGTTCCATATTGGGGCGGAAAAATGGCAGCATTCGACTATACAATTGAACCAGAAGATGGCGCAGTTGGTGTATTCGCACATGAATACGGTCATGATTTAGGTCTTCCAGATGAATATGATACACAGTATAGTGGTCAAGGTGAGCCAATTGAAGCTTGGTCTATTATGAGTGGTGGAAGCTGGGCTGGTAAGATTGCTGGAACAACGCCAACGAGTTTCTCGCCACAAAATAAAGAATTTTTCCAAAAAACAATCGGTGGTAACTGGGCAAATATCGTAGAAGTAGATTACGAGAAATTAAATAAAGGTATCGGTCTAGCGACGTATTTAGATCAAAGTGTAACGAAGTCAGATCGTCCAGGTATGATTCGTGTTAACCTACCGGATAAAGATGTTAAAACAATTGAACCAGCATTTGGTAAGAAGTATTATTACAGCACAAAAGGTGACGATCTTCATACAAAGATGGAAACACCGCTGTTTGATTTAACGAATGCAACGACTGCGAAATTTGATTTCAAATCGTTATATGAAATTGAAGCAGAGTATGACTTCCTTGAAGTACATGCTGTAACAGAAGATGGTAAACAAACGTTAATTGAAAGACTTGGGGAGAAAGCTAATAGTGGAAATGCAGATTCGACAAATGGAAAATGGATTGACAAATCATATGACTTAAGCCAATTCAAAGGTAAGAAAGTAAAATTAACATTTGATTACATTACTGATGGTGGTTTAGCATTAAATGGATTTGCTCTTGATAATGCTTCATTAACAGTAGATGGTAAAGTAGTATTCTCTGATGATGCAGAAGGTACACCACAATTTAAATTAGATGGCTTTGTTGTATCTAATGGAACTGAGAAGAAAAAACATAACTATTATGTAGAGTGGAGAAATTATGCTGGTGCAGATAATGCATTGAAATTTGCACGCGGTCCAGTATTTAACACTGGTATGGTCGTATGGTATGCGGACTCTGCTTACACAGATAACTGGGTTGGTGTACATCCAGGACACGGTTTCCTTGGCGTAGTTGACTCTCACCCAGAAGCAATTGTAGGAACTTTAAATGGTAAACCGACAGTTAAGAGTAGTACACGATTCCAAATCGCTGATGCAGCGTTCTCATTTGATAAAACGCCAGCTTGGAAAGTTGTATCTCCAACGCGTGGAACATTTACGTATGATGGCTTAGCAGGCGTACCGAAGTTTGATGATTCTAAAACGTATATTAATCAACAGATTCCAGATGCAGGACGTATTTTACCGAAGCTTGGTTTGAAATTTGAAGTAGTAGGACAAGCTGATGATAATTCTGCAGGTGCTGTTCGTTTATATCGTTAATACAGTAAAACTACCGAAAGATTTTTCTTTCGGTAGTTTTTTTGTGAGCAATGAATTTTATATACAAAAAGAAATTATATATAATGTAACTTTACGAATAGAAATTTATTGTATATGAAGTCTATATAAATAATGAAAGAATTGGATAAAAATAGTGGGAGAAGGTGAATGAATGAGTATTTCTTCTATTGTAAATAAACAAAAGGCATATTTTTATAATGGCTATACGAGAAGTGTAGAAGTGAGAAAGAATAATTTGAAGAAGCTTTATGAAGGCGTTCAGCGTTTTGAACAAGAAATATTTCAGGCGTTAAAATTAGATTTAAATAAGTCAGTTCATGAGTCATTTACAACGGAAGTGGGATATGTATTAAAAGAAATCTCTTTTCAATTGAAGCATATTTCATCGTGGAGTAAACCGAAGCGTGTTCGAACAGCACTCACTCATTTTGGATCAAAGGGGAAAGTAGTGCCTGAACCGTACGGTGTGACACTTATTATTGCACCGTGGAACTATCCGTTTCAATTAGCAATTGCACCGCTTGTAGGAGCGCTAGCAGCCGGAAATACAATCGTTTTAAAACCGTCGGAGTTAACGCCAAACGTTTCCAAAGTGATTACGAGGATGTTAGAAGAATTATTCCAAGAGGAGCTTGTAGCGGTAGTAGAAGGCGGCGTTGAAGAGAGTACAGCTTTGCTGAAGGAACCATTTGATTATATTTTCTTCACAGGTAGTGTGGGCGTTGGGAAAGTTGTCATGGAAGCAGCAGCAAAACAGTTGACGCCGCTTACGTTAGAACTTGGCGGGAAAAGTCCATGTATTGTACATAAAGATGCAAAAATAGATGTAACAGCAAGAAGGATTGTGTGGGGAAAGTTTTTAAATGCAGGGCAAACGTGTGTAGCGCCTGATTATATGTATGTGCATGCTTCAGTGAAAGAACAGTTAATTGAAGCGTTGCGACATGAAATTGAGGAGCAGTACGGAAAAGAGCCGCTGCACAATGATAATTATGTACGAATTGTGAGTGAACGTCATTTTGAACGTTTATGTACGTTTTTGAAAGATGGTAAAACTGTAATTGGCGGGAACTATAAAAAAGAAACTTTACATATAGAACCAACAGTGTTAACTAATGTTACATGGGAAAGTGCTGTTATGGAAGACGAAATTTTTGGTCCGATTTTACCAATTATAGAATACGACAACATAGAAGATGTAATTGACACGATTCAGCAACACCCGAAGCCGTTAGCGTTATATGTATTCTCTGAAGATAAAGGAGTGCAAAAGAAAGTAACGAGTAATATTTCGTATGGCGGAGGCTGTATTAATGATGTCGTCTATCATCTTGCAACGCCATATTTACCTTTTGGGGGCGTCGGAAGTAGTGGATTAGGGAGTTATCATGGGGAAGAAAGTTTTCGGACTTTTTCACATTATAAAAGCATTTTAGCCCAATCTACGGCATTCGATATGAAAATTCGTTACTCTTCTACAAAAAGTGCTTTAAAATTCATACGAAAGTTGTTAAAATGATGATGGTGTTTATCAGTAGGCGTAGCCGTATGATAATAGCCCCTTCGGAATGGAAGGGGTTTTTCTGTTCGACATTATGTATCATGCGAAAATGAATCAAACATACTACATAAAGAATAGAAGTGAACGCTTGCTAAATAACCATTTTTGTTTGGATCGAAACAAAAAATAGTCTATAGAACATAAATATTTATTCATGAATATAAAAATTTAAATTTGAGGTAGATAGGACGGGAAAATGAAAAAGATTATTAAAGTTGAAGCAGTAGAAAAACATTTTGGAAATCAAGTGATTATCCCACCGCTTTCTTTAGATATTAAAGAAGGGGAATTTTTAACTATTTTAGGGCCGAGTGGTTGCGGGAAAACGACGTTACTTCGTATGATCGCAGGATTTGAAACGCCAACTAAAGGGAATCTTTTATTAGATGATGAAAAGATTAACGATTTGCCACCATATAAGCGTCATATGAACCTAGTGTTCCAACATTATGCGCTATTCCCACATATGAATGTGGAGAAAAATATTTGTTTCGGTATGAAAATGCAGAAAGTACCGGCAGCAGAGCAGAAAGAGCGTGCTGAAGAGGCAATGCGTTTAACGCAGTTACTTGAGTTCCGTAATCGTAAACCTGCAAAGCTTTCTGGTGGACAGCAGCAGCGTGTAGCAATTGCGAGAGCGATTGTAAATAACCCGCGTGTATTATTACTAGACGAGCCACTTGGGGCGTTAGACTTTAAGTTAAGAAAAGACTTGCAACGTGAATTAAAAAACTTACAACGTAATTTAGGAATTACGTTCATATACGTAACGCACGATCAAGAAGAAGCGATGAGCATGAGTGATCGTATCGTTGTTATGAATAAAGGCCATATTGAACAAATCGGAACGCCGAAAGAAATTTATAATAAGCCGAAAACGTTGTTCGTTGCGACATTTATCGGTGAAAATAATATTGTGAAAAACGGGGAAGGCTATGTAGCAATTCGCCCTGAAAATGTAAAAGTGCGTTCGGTTGAAGAGCCAATTTTAAAAGAATACCACCTTGGCCATATTGAAGACATTGAGTTTGTTGGAAATATGGAAAAGCTTTATGTACGTGATGAGAAAACATCAGAATTACTAATGGCATATCAAACTGCTGAAGAAGCAGCACAGTGGAGCATTGGAGATAATGTATACGTAGGCTGGGAGCAAGAGGACGAGGTGACCTTAAATTGAAAAAAGGGAAATTACTCGCACTACCTACAGTCGCATGGCTGTTAATCTTCTTCCTAATTCCCCTTCTGTTTGTATTGGCATTTGCCTTCATGCAGCGCGGAGCATATGGGACAGTGGAAATGCAATTTACATTAGAGAACATAGCACGTGTATTTGACCCATTATATATGGGGACGTTATGGGAAACAGTGAAAATTGCGGTTATTACCACAGTAATATGTTTACTGATCGGTTATCCATTTGCATATACAATTACAATTGTTGATCGCAAATATCGTTCGATTCTTTTATTATTGGCAACGATCCCGTTTTGGATTAACTTCCTTGTTCGTTCTTACGCATGGATTGTTATTTTACGTTCACAAGGTCTTGTAAACACATTGCTATTGAAGCTAGGTATTATTAGTGAACCTTTAAATTTACTATATAATACACCTTCTGTCATACTCGGAATGGTATATTCTTTATTACCATTTATGATTTTACCAGTGTATGCAGCGATTGAGCAGCTTGATAAGCGTAAGCTAGAAGCAGCTTATGATTTAGGGGCAACACCAGTAAAGGCATTTTGGAATGTTACAGTACCAATGACGATGTCAGGGATTGCTACCGGTTCTATTTTAGTGTTTGTTTCTTCTATCGGAATGTTTGTTGTATCAGACGTTATGGGTGGATCGAAAGTAGCATTAATCGGAAACGTAATTCAAAATCAATTCTTAGGAGCGCGTGATTGGCCGTTTGGATCTGCGTTATCTATGATTGTTGTTCTATTCTCTGTTCTGTTAATTTACTTATATTATCGTGCAACGAAAGTATATAAATATGATGGGAACGGAGGGGAATAGGCAAAGATGAAGAAGTTTTTAGTTTCTTATTCTTGGTTAATTTTATTGTTCTTGTATTTTCCAATGATGGTTTTAATGGTGTATTCCTTCAATGATTCTCGCATTAATGCGGAATGGGAAGGATTCACATTCCATTGGTATACAGATTTATTTCAAAAACAAGATGTTATTGATGCATTTGTAAATAGTATGACGATTGCGATTGTAACGACGATTGTAACGACAGTTCTTGGCGTGATTTTCGCAATTGCATTACATCGTTATAAATATCGTTATGAAGGTGCGATTAACGGTCTTGTATATTTACCAATTTTAATCCCTGATATTTTAATGGGATTATCTTTACTTATTTTATTTAGTCAATTAGGTATGGAGCTTGGTAAAACAACAATTATTATTGCACACATTACATTTAGTATTTCATTTGTTGTCGTTATTTTAGCAGCACGCCTTTCTGGTATGGGACGTGATTTAGAAGAGGCTGCGAATGATTTAGGAGCAACGCCGTGGCAAACGTTTCGTTATGTAACGTTTCCAGCAATTGCACCAGGAGTTATTTCTGCCGCATTATTAACATTCACATTATCAATTGATGATTTTGTAATTAGTTTCTTCGTATCAGGACCAGGATCAACAACATTGCCATTATACATTTACAGTATGGTTAAGCGCGGAGTATCACCAGAAATTAATGCACTTTCTACAATTTTAATTGTGGCTATCGTAGGATTAATGGTTCTATCTGAAATCTTCCGTAACAAAGGTGCAGATGGTGAAGAAAACTCTGGAGGACACCTTCCTTTATAATACGAACGATATAGAAAGTACGAGGAGGTAATAAAATCGATGAAATTAATGAAAAGATTAGCAGGTGCAGCAATTAGCTTTAGCCTTGTTGCTGGTGTACTTGCTGGTTGTGGTGAAAAAAAAGAAGAGTTAAACATTTATAGCTGGGCTGACAATTTTGATGAGCAAGTGTTAAGAGATTTTGAAAAGAAATATAACGTGAAAATTAACTATGATAAGTATGCAAGTAATGAAGAAATGCTTGCGAAATTACAAGCAGGTGGCGCGAAGTATGATTTAATTCAGCCGTCTGATTACATGGTTAAAACAATGGCGAAAATGGATTTATTAGCGCCGTTAGATAAAAAGAATATCCCAAATATCGAAAACATGATTTCTAATTTCAAAACACCTGCATTTGATCCAGAGAATAAATATTCTTTAGTATATACTTGGGGCGTAACAGGTATTGCATACAATAAAAAGTATGTGAAGGAAGCACCTACAAGCTGGGCTGACTTATGGAATGAGAAATATAAAGGGCATGTAACTTTATTAAATGATTCTCGTGAAGTGTTAGGAATGGGTCTTAAGAAGCATGGATTTTCAAACAGCACGAAAGACGATGCACAGTTAAAGACAGCAGCAACTGATTTACAGAAGCTACTTCCAAACTTATTAGCATTTGATACAGATAATATTAAACAAAAATTCATTACAGAAGATGCTTGGATTGGAACAGTTTGGTCTGGGGATGCAGCATTTATCGCAAAAGATAATAAAGATGTAGAGTACGTTGTGCCAAAAGAAGGCGGCACAATTTGGGCTGATACGTTAGCAATTCCAAAAGGTGCGAAAAACAAAGAGCTTGCAGAGAAGTTTATGAACTACTTATTAGATGAAAAAGTAAGTGTGAAAAACTACGAGTCAATTGGATACAGTAATCCAAATGAAAAAGCTCACCCTCTTCATAGTAAAGAATATCGTGAAAACCACATGATCTTCTTAACGAAAGAAGAATTAGATCGTACAGAATGGCTTGTTGATGTAGACGATAAGCTAAAAGACTACGACCGTTACTGGACAGAGTTAAAAACAAAAGGTAAATAAGTGAGAAAATGCGGTTTCTAAAGTAGAAATCGCATTTTTTCATAGTAGGAGGAAATCGTTTGAAAAAGAAGTTGCATCAATATGAGGTAATGTGTATCGGTTTATTATTTGCTGTATTTGGCATTGTTGCTTGGAGAGTACATGCTGGTGGTGTTACAGTGATGGATACATATGTCAGAGGGTTAGTAAAGGGATTACAAACTGAAAGTTCGCTTACATTTTTCTCACACTATACAAAATTAGGGTCTGCTATTGGGATCGTAACTACGCTCGTTATAAGTTTACTTGTTTTTTGGAGAAAACGTTACTATGCTGCGATGATCGTATATCCAGTGGGCATCTTAATAACCCATCTTGTGAATAAAGGGATAAAAGAAATTATGAAAAGGGATCGTCCGTCGCTAAATGAAGCGTTGGATGCACTTGGATATAGCTTCCCTAGTGGACATGCGATGTTATCTATTATGACATTCGGATTTCTTGCTTATATCATTGCGGCAAATTTGAAGAATGTAACAGGGAAATATATGATAACCATTTTGATGGGAATAATCATTGTATCGATTGGATTAAGTAGAGTCATTTTAAATGTACATTATCCAACTGATATTTTAGCAGGCTACTGCGTAGGTGGTATTTTATTAATTATGGCGATTTATTACCATCGTTTACTTACTGAGAGGTTTGGTCTTAATAAAGAAAGATAGAAAAACGTCTAGAAAAACTATTATTATAGTTTTTCTAGACGTTTTTTGTTTGTATGAAGATGTGATACAGTATAAGTGACAATTGAATGATGTAAAGTAGGTGGAAATGTGTGAAAACAAATGTACATAAAGTAGATAAGTGGGGAAGATTAGGAGCTTTTTTGTATCAGTTCCGTTATACAGTAATAGTAGCATTACTATTGGTTGCGATAGCACTCGGTATATTTGCACCAAAGCTACCAGGCGTATTAGGTGGTGATGGCTTCCAAACGGAAGGGGACTACCAGAAAACGAAAGAAATTTTAGATGAAGATTTTAAGAGGTCTCAAGATACACTTCTACTCGTTTTTGAAAAAAATAAGGGCGTTTCACATGAGGAATTTCAAAAGCAAGTAGAGGGGATTGTAAAAAACGTACAAGAGAAAGAGACATATGAATCTTTCCATCATCCAGTGCAAAATAAAGAAATGTTACAAGATGATATCGGCTATGCGACAATTTTATTTTCCGGGAAAACAAATAAAGAACGAATGGAAAAGACATTACAATTTGCTGATAAAATCGAAAAGAAAAGTAATGCAGCATTAAAAGTAACACCTACAGGGTTTCCGAAAATTAACAAAGAGATTAATGAAAGAACGCAAAATGATTTAAAAGTAGCAGAGATGATTGGGTTACCAATTGCATTTCTCGTATTACTATTTTCATTCGGTAGCCTTTTGGCATCTATTTTACCAATCGTAAATGGGGCACTTAGTGTTATTAGTACGATGGGCATACTATATTTTATAGGTAGCGATAAGGAACTATCTATCTTTGTGTTAAATGTTGCACCGATGATTGGACTTGCATTATCTATTGATTTTGCGCTATTATTTGTAAATCGCTTTCGAGAGGAAGTTGCAAAGCGAACGGTAAAAGAAGCAATAGCAATTACATATCAAACAGCAGGGCGGGCAATCGTATTTTCAGGATTATGTGTATTCGTTGGCTTATCCGGTTTGTTTTTCTTTAAAATCGATTATATTCAGTCTGTCGCAATTAGTGGAATGATTGTTGTGATTATGAGTATTTTATTCTCGCTCACACTTCTTCCAGCGCTATTATCGTTAATCGGTAAACGAATATTAAAAAAGAATCAAGTAGCACATACACCGGCAAAGGCGTGGCGTACATTTGCACAATTTGTAATGAAACATCCAATTGCGATGATTATTGTTGTTACAACATTTATTGTGATTTGCTTATTACCATTACGTACAGCTAATTTGCAGTTCCCTGATGTGGAAGCTTTACCTAAACAAAGTGATACAAGAATTGCATATGAGAAGTACGAAGAGGCATTTAATGAAACTGCAAAAACACATGCCGATGTTACGTTAGTCGTAGAGACGAAAAAAGATATGAAAGAAAAGGAAAGTTTACAAAAGGTAGAAGAAGTCGTTCAAAAGTTAAAAGATGATAAGAAAGTATATGAAGTAAGAAGTTTATACGACAGTTTAAATGGAATGAAATCAGATCAAGTTGCTGGGATGTTACAGTCGCCAGAAGCTGTTAAAATAGCTCCGGTATTTGAAGCGTATACGAAAGGAAATAAGACAACAATCGAAGTCTTTTTAGATACAAAACCACGTACAGAAATTGGGAAACAGTGGGTTCGTGATTTTAAACAAAATTATAAAGAAACGAACGTTACATATTATCTAGGCGGAATGACGACGTTCCAACAAGAGTTAGAAGATGAAATTAAAGATAAAGTTGCAATTGGTATGTCTGTTATATTTGGATCGACGTTTGTTATATTATTATTTGCATTTCGATCTATACTCATTCCAATTAAGGCGATTATTATGAATATACTTAGTTTAAGCGCAACAATTGGAATTGTTGTTTGGCTATTCGAAGGTGGTCATTTTGGTTTAGAAGCAAGTCCAGTTCTATTTGTTTTACCAATCTTCATTTTCGGCCTCGTCTTTGGGCTTAGCATGGATTATGAAGTATTTCTTATTTCGCGTATCCATGAACTGTATGAAGAAACAGGGGATAACGATCAAGCGACGTTAGAAGGACTTGTTTCAACAAGTAGAATTATTACATCAGCTGCATTAATTATGATTGTTGTAACTGGTGCTTTCGCCTTTACTGATATTTTACCAGTACGGCAAATGGGTCTTGGCGTTGCATTAGCGATATTTCTTGATGCAACAATTATCCGTCTTATGCTCGTACCCAGTTTAATGAAATTGTTTGGAGACTGGAACTGGTGGTTACCATTTCGAAAGAAAAGAGAAAAATCATTATAAAAAATACTCATCTATAAGATGAGTATTTTTTATGAATAGCAAGACCTACATTTTGCAAATAGTATGTGATAAGAACATTACATATAAGTAGGTGAAGGCAATGTTTCGTTATTTTAAGTTTAAGCTAAATGATACAGTACAGTTTGCAGAAAATGATGGGCATATGTATCGCATTGTCGGTTATCGGTTAGAAAAAGGGTTTTATCCAAAAGATGAGTGGACTCATATCATTTATGAATTGCTTAGAGATTTTGATGGGTATACGATGGATGCGGAAGAAGAGGAACTTGTAAAGGTTATTCAAGTAGAGGATGAGTATTACAAAATACAAGAAGTATCGGGATATCGTTATCCGGTAAAAATGAAGCAAAAACAACAAGTGATGAAAACAGAAAAGATGGATGACTTATTAGATACGTATAACGATTATAAGAGATTGGCGGATTTCTTTAAAGATTTATCGTATGAACAAAAAGCGGAAGAAGTGTTGCAGGAAATGAGAAGGCGTAGAGCGTGAGGGGCAGTCTATTATAAGACTGTCCTCTATTTTTGACGGTGCATCAAAGTGTATTTTCCGTTACAATGAGAGAATCAATAGAAATAAGGTGATACAGTATGGAAACGAAGAAGAAGGGCGAGTGGTGCGAAATTACTGTGCCAGCGAAATGGAATGGTATAAGCATTGAGTCGTTATTAAAAATAGAATGGGAAATACCGAAAAAGTTGTTACATCAGCTTCGTATGGAAAAAGGTGTTACTGTTAACGGAGAACAGAGAAGATGGAATGAGCTTTTAAAAGAGGACGAAAAGTTACAAGTTCATATGTTTATGGAGGAAGAATACGGTGTAGAGCCTGAATATGGTGAATTAGATGTAGTATATGAAGACGATCATGTACTCATTGTCAATAAGCCTGAGAAGATGGATACGCACCCTGCTGAAAAAGGCGGGATGGGAACACTTGCAAATCTTGTTGCCTTTCATTTTCAAATGCAAGGTTTAGAGACGAAGGTTCGTCATATTCATCGGTTAGATAAAGATACGACAGGTGGTGTCGTGTTTGCTAAACATAGAATTGCTGGTGCAATTATGGATCGTTTATTAATGGAACGAAAAATTAAAAGAACATATGCGGCTCTTGTAGAAGGGAAAGTGAAAAAGAAGCAAGGAACAATTGACGCGGCTATCGGAAGAGATCGCCATCATGCGACGAGACGACGTGTTTCTCCAAAGGGGGATCAAGCAATCACATATTATAAAGTAGAGAAGTATTTTAAAAAACAAAATGTTACGCTCGTAACGTTACAATTAGAAACTGGTAGAACCCATCAAATTCGTGTTCATATGAGCTATAATGGTAATCCGTTAGTTGGGGATATTTTATATGGTGGAGGAACGAAATATATGTCTAGGCAAGCGTTACATGCGATGAAGATAAACTTTTTACACCCAATTACGAAAGAAGAGATTGAAGTTGATGTACCATTTCCTACAAAATTAAATGACACAATGAAAGAATTTCAAAGAGTGAATGCGTAAAGTGTAAGTTTAAATTTGAGAAAAGTAGATTTTTGCAGGAATTTCTCTAAAAGAAGCGAAGCCGTTAAGAGAAAAGAGAGGTGAGAATCACTTGATCAAATATAAATATATACTAGGAATATTTTTTGCTTGTCTTTTAGTGACTCTATGTCTCTATCCATATTTACCAGAGCATTTGGCGGTACATTGGGATGTAAATGGTCGGCCAAACGAGTTTATGAGTAAACAAGTTGTTATAGCACTTATTCCTTGTCTTATTATTTTCTTACATGGATTGATGTATATTATTTCACATAATATATATAAGTTTAATGAAGACGAGCATGTCATGATAAGTGGATTTCTAAAGACGATTACTTTATTTATGTTGTTTATCCATATGCTAATTCTCTTTATTAATTTTGGAAGCATGATATCCTTTCAAACAGGACTAACAATAGGGATTAGTATGTTTCTTTTTATGCTTAGTAAGGCGTTTAAAAAAGTTCAGAGTACGGAAAAAGACTCAATCAAATTAAAAAAGATCCGTTTAGTGAGTAGACGGATTTTTCAAGTGATGGCATGTAGTATATTGTTTTCATTGTTTTTGAACTTGAAATGGGGGTTTTATGTGTTACTTAGCGTAATAAGTGGTGGTTCTATTTTGTTTATGTTCTACGCTTTATACTCATACATAATAGAAAGTTATGAAACGTAAAAAAGAGTCTTCTCATTATGAGAAGACTCTTTTAATCTATTTACTTCGTAATAAATTGTTGTGTCCAGTAGTTACCGCTTTCTACATAGCCAACACCGATGTGAGTGAAGCCATTATTTAAGATGTTTGCACGGTGTCCAGCACTGTTCATCCAAGCTTGTACTACTTCTTCAGGTGTACGTTGGCCTTGGGCGATGTTTTCACCTGCAGATGTATAAGAAATACCAAATTTCTTCATCATGTCAAACGGAGACCCGTATGTAGGGCTGTTATGATCAAAGTAGTTATTTTTTTGCATATCTTCAGATTTAATGCGTGCGACTTTGCTTAATTCAGTGTCGATTTTTAAAGCTGGTAAACCTTGTTTTGCACGCTCAGCGTTTGTTAATTCAACAACACGTTGTTCGAACTCGCTTAAAGATTTTGCTTCTTCAGCAGGCTTTTGCTCAGCCGGTTTTTGTTCAGCCGGTTTCTGCGTATTATTGTTTTCAGCAGGCTTTTGAGCTTCTGGTTTTTGAACTTCTTCAGCAGGCTTTTGCTCGGCAGGTTTTTGCTCAGCAGGCTTTTGAGTTTCTGGCTTAGCTGTTGGTTGCTCAGTTACAACATTTTCAGTAGGTTGTTGACCAGGAATAATGCAATTTGGTTGGAAGTTTCCTTGTTGCCATTGTGCCAATGACTCAACGCCCATAGATTGTAAGAATGCTTGTAATTCTTGTTGGCTCATTTGCTTCATCATCACTTTTGAATGCTGAATATTTTGAACCTTTATGTTAGATGGTTGTACTGTTGCAGCTTGTGCATCTAGAGAAGATACTCCTAAAGTAAGAGCCGTTGCAGCAGCTACAGATAATAAAACACGCTTTTTCATGATGTGTGTCCCCCTATATAAAGTTTTAATTTGTTTTCACACGATTTGTTTTTGACAGCCTGTCTGACTGACAAATTCATCGTAGCATAGATTTTGTGAGAAAAAAGATGGAAAAAAATTCATAGACTTAAAATTTACCTAATTTATCCTAAGAAGGGAAAGGGGGAAAAATAAGAGAAACATAGAGTATAAAAGGAATTTTCAACATTTTTATACGTGGTTATAAGAGGGGGTTTTTGGATAAATGTACCTATATTGAAAATGAAGAATCCTATTGTATCAATGGTTTGAGCGTTTTTTTGAGGAATATACTGGATTGATTTTTACAAAACTGTAATGTTTCTGTTGTTCTTTTTTATAATAAAGTAACATATTTTTAATGTTGTAGCGGACAAAAAAGCGGCTATCTCTTTACATAGACGAAGGAGATAGCCGTTTTCCTATTATTACGTATGTTACGAGTTATTACGAGTTGGTTTCAATTGCTTCTAATAATAAATCAACAATGTGAATTCCTCTCATTTTATGAGAAAGACCTTCTCGTTCAATGCCTAATTTCATTTGTAATAAACAACCTGGATTTGCAGTAACAATGGTTGCTGCTTCTGTTTCATGCACACGGTCCATTTTGTAATCTAGAAATTCCATGGATAGTTCTGAATGAACAATGTTATAAATACCAGCAGAACCACAGCAGCGATCCGCATCTTTCATTTCACGGTATGTTGCGCCTTGAATTGCTTCTAGTAACATACGAGGTTCTGAAGATGTTCGCATAACATTGCGTAAGTGACAAGAGTCTTGATACGTAATAACTTGCGGCGTGACTCGTAAGTCATTACGTTTATGGAAATCTAGTTCTACTAGAATAGCAGTAATATCTTTAATTTTAGAAACGAACTGCTTTGCACGTTCAGCCCACTGTGGATCATCTTTTAACAGGTAATCGTAGTCTACGAGGTAAGCTCCGCAACCACCAGCATTCGTAATAATATAGTCGATGTTTAAATCTTCGAATGCTTTTATATTGCGTTTTGCTAATTCTTTTGCTCCATTTTTCTCACCAGCATGCCCATGTAATGCCCCGCAGCAACTTTGTGTTTTCGGAATAACGATATCACAACCAGCTAACTGAAGCAGTTTCATCGTTGCGTTATTTGTTTCTAAAAACATTGTATCCATTAAACAACCTGTGAAGAATGCAACTTGTTTCTTCTTCGTACTTTCAGCATGTAAAAATTCAGGACGATCTTTCATTGCTTTCATTTTAGGAACCTTAGGCAAAACGAGATCCATTGTTGCAAGTGTTTCAGGGAATAACTTCATAATCCCTGTTTTATGTGTTAGCGTTTGTAAACCAGAACGCTGATAAAAACCAATTAGTCCGGTTAATGTTCTCATTCGATTTTGATGCGGGAATAATCCTTCAAAAACGACTTTTCGAACAGCTTTCACTGGCACTGAGAATTTTTTATTTTGATTAATAATATCTCGAGCTTCTTCTAATAAATGTCCATAATTTACACCGGATGGACAAACAGGCTCACAAGCACGGCAACCGAGGCAAACATTTAATGTGTTTTCAACATCTTCATCTGGCTCAATTAAACCATCAACGACCGCTTTCATTAATGCGATACGTCCTCGTGGTGAATGTGATTCTTTATATCCAGATTGAATGTAGGTAGGGCAAGTTGGTAAGCAGAAACCGCATCGCATACAGTTTAGTAGTTCATCTTCACTTAATCGTTCTTTAAATTCTTTTTGAATGTTTTCTTTATTTAATGTTGTCATCGCTCAACCACCACTCTTTTGCGAGTGTCCTTCGCGAACATCTTTCCTGGATTCATAATGTTATTTGGATCGAAGGCGTGTTTAATTCCTTGCATAGCAGCAATACCTTCTTTACCTAATTTCATTTCTAAATACGGAGCTTTCATTGCACCAACACCATGTTCACCAGTAATCGTGCCACCAAGTTCGATTGCTTTTGCAAATATTTCAGCGAAAGCTTGTTCAGCTCGGTACATTTCTTCTTCGTTGCGAGCATCTGTCATACAAGTGGGGTGTAGGTTACCATCGCCAGCATGTCCAAACGTACAAATAGGAATATTATATTTTTTAGCAATGGCATTAATGGCTTCAACCATCGGAGCAATCTGTGATCGTGGTACCGTTGCATCTTCTAATATTGTAGTAGGCTTTAATCTTGCCAGTGCTGACAGTGCACTACGGCGAGCTGTACGAAGCGCATCGGCTTCCGCTTCATCTTTTGCAACGCGAACATCAACTGCATTCATAGAACGACAAACGTTAGCCATTTTTTCAATATCTCGATTCACAACTTCAGGCGGGCCGTCTTGTTCAATTAATAAAATTGCTTTTACATCAGTTGGTAAACCGATTTGTGCAAACTCTTCTACTACTTCAATGGTCGGCTGATCTAAAAACTCAAGTGTCGCTGGAATGATTTTATTTGCAATAATAGAAGAAACAGCACGTGCAGCTTCATTAATATCTTCATATAGTGCTAGCATCGTTTTCTTCGTTTCAGGCATAGGAACAAGTTTTAATATCGCTTCAGTCACGACGCCAAGTGTTCCTTCAGAACCGATAAATAAACGAGTTAAATCGTAACCAGCTACATCTTTTGCCAATTTACCACCAGTACGAATCATATCACCATTTGGTAAGACAAGTTCAAGACCCATCACATAATCACGTGTTACGCCATATTTTAATCCACGTAATCCACCTGAGTTTTCATTAATGTTACCGCCAATTGTAGAAATTTTCATTGAGCTTGGATCTGGTGGATAAAATAAACCTTTTTCTTCCACCGCTTTAATAATATCAAGGGTAATAACACCAGCTTGTACAGTAATTGTTAAATTTTCTTCATCAATTTCTAAAATGTTATTCATATGGCGGAAGATAAGGACGATACCGCCTTCAAGTGGACATGTCCCTGCACAAAGGTTTGTTCCAGAACCACGAACATATACAGGAATATGATGAGTGTTACATACTTTTAACACTTCAGCTACTTCATTTGTATTACGAGGAGCAATGACTGCATCAGGCATTGCTTGGAAGTTTGGAGTGGCATCATAACTATACGTTAAACGCCCCATATTGGATGTATCCACATTATCTTCGCCAACAATGGATACGAATGAATCAATAATTTGTTTTTCTAACATTGGAAATCCCCCTCAAACTGTTAACGTAATTAGTCATCATAAAAAACGTTGTCACAGTGCTTTCGTTATAATGATAAAAAAGTTGGAGGATTCTTTCTATGTATAATCATCTAAAGATTAATCTATTTTATCATTCTTTTTTGTATGATTATCTAATAAGAGGAGCGAGAAGTATAAAATGTTTAAGTCTTTGAATTGTTTCGGATCAAGTCCTGTATACTCCTCAATTTTTTTTAGTCTGTAATGCAATGTGTTAATGTGGATATGTAATTGCTCCGCTGTTTGTTTATAGGATTGGTTATAATCAATAAATAAACGTAAAGTGTGCATAAGTTCAGGCGATGATAGTAAGTTTTCGATGGTGCGCTTTAGAAACTGTTCCCGCGTTTCAGCAGAAATATCTTGTAAGCACATTTCTAAACGTAAATCTTCATTAAATACAATGTTTTTCGTTTCAAGTGATACGGAAAGAGCTTGTAATGCTTGTTCGTATGATAAGTTCATATTGCTTGGCGTAACGGATTGTCCAATCCCGATATATAAAGGAACAGAAAACAAAGTTTCACAGTCTTGTTTTAATCGTTTTAAAAATTGATATGTTTGCTCTTTGGAGTTTGTGGCTGTAAATAAAATGAATCGATCATTTCCCCAGCGAATAAATAAATGCTCCTTTGTTAATAGATTGCGTACATGTTGCCAAACCTTACGCTGAAGCATCGTGTCATTTCGATCGATAGAGAACAAAATAAGTTGTTTTTTCTTATATAAATCAATACCAAGTGTTTTGGCACGATCGAGAAAGCTTGGAGACCAGTCTGTATTTTGAAGCCAATCAAAGACAAATGCCTCATAAGAACGGTGTTCAAGTTCTAGTTGTTCTAAAAAGTAGTTTTCATGGATGAGTAGTTCGGTCATTTTACGTAATATTTCTCCGTATTGTGAAATATTTTCAGGTTCGCCTGTAATTCCAATGACACCAATTACTTCGTCATGGAATAGTAAAGGGAGATTCATACCTGCCTTTACGCCTTGCAAACGTCGTTCATCCTCTTTTGTAATAATGACAGTTTTCTTTTGTTTTGCGCAGCGGAGTGCGCCCTCATGAAATTGGCCGATTCTTTCTATATCTGTACTTGCGATAATAACGCCTTGTATATTAATGATAATAATATTTTCTTTAATTAGCCTGCGTACTTCTCGTACAATTTTATTCGCTAAATCAGGAAAAAGCATAATTGGCACACCTCAAATTCTATTTGTTGTACATTATATATGTAAATGAAGTAGGAAAGGGAAATTTCACACTTTCCACACATTTATTTGTTATTTTACAATTATAACGAAATCATCCGAAGATGGAGGGGATCTTTTGAGAAAGTATGTTTTTCTTCTCTGTTTTTTATTTCTATTAGTAGGGTGTCAAGGAAGTTCCTATACATCGATTGCTAAAGATAAAAGTGTTATTATAACAACGAATATAAAAGAAGGTAGTATTAGTTTTGTCGATAAACATACTAAAAAGTTAATTACGACATGGGAACTTAACGAACCAATGGCAGGGATTGCACTACTTCCAAATGGTGAGGACATACTTGTATATGGTAAGCAGTTAGAGTACATGTATGTATATTCACTAGCAGAAGGAAGGCAAGTGGGAAAATATAAAACAGGAAAAGGCATTGTAAATGTAGTCGTATCAGAAGATAAAAAGCAATTATTTGCTGCCGATCAAAATGCCCAAAAGATAAGGTTCTTTACGATTAATGGAAAAGAAACAGGGAATGTTTCGACAGGAAAAGGACCAATAACGATGGTAGAGTACCATAACCAGTTATCTGTATTAAACTTTTATGATACGAAGCTAACGACAATTGATACAAAGAAAAAAGAAGTAATCCAATCCTTTATGATTCCACCAGCGTCAACGGGAGCAACAATTAGTTCAGATGGGAAAGAAATATGGATTGGCGGACATGGTGATGGAAATCAGGTAAATGAGAAAGTATTAGTGTATTCTTTGCAGAGCGGAGAAATGGTACGTTCTTTACACGCTCCGTTTATGCCTGTGAATATTACGAAGGATAATAAGTATGTATATGCATTAAGTCACGGTTCGAATACGCTTAGAAAGTTTGATGTTAGCACGTATAAAGAGGTGGCTTCTGTAGAAGTAGGATCGAACCCATTTGCATTTTTGAAGAGCGGAGCAGAAGGATACGTAGCAAGCTATGATAGTGATGAAGTGTGCGTCATGGATATGAAGAATTTGAAAATAAAACAAACAATTAAAGTCGGAAAAGGACCGTTTCAACTCATAGAGAGAGAAGGGAAGGACAATGAGTAAATATAGGGTGCTAGTTGTAGATGATGAAAGTGATATGAGGCAACTTGTTGGAATGTACTTAGATAATTTCGGATACGAGTGGGGAGAAGCTGAAAATGGAAAAGAAGCTCTAAAAAAATTAGAGACAAATCATTATGATTTCGTTGTACTAGATATTATGATGCCAGAGATGGATGGACTTTCAGTTTGTAAAGAAATTAGAAAAACGTCAGATGTACCAATAATATTTTTAACAGCAAAAGGTGAAGAGTGGAATAGGGTGAACGGCTTACGTATGGGAGCAGATGATTATATTGTAAAGCCATTTAGTCCTGGTGAATTAATTGCTCGTATGGAAGCTGTATTAAGGCGTTATACAAAGCAAGAGCAACAAGAGGAATTTCAGTTTGGACCGATCCTTATTAATGAAAAAAGTAGGAAAATTGAGGTGGATGGTGAGCCAATTTCTCTTACAGTAAAAGAGTTTGATTTACTCTATTTTCTTTGCCAACATACGGGACAAGTATTTAGCCGAGAACAATTGCTAGAAAAGGTATGGGGATATGATTATGCCGGAAGTACAAGAACCGTAGATACGCACGTGAAAACGATGCGTTTGAAGCTTGGAGAAAGTGGAAACTACATTCAAACTGTTTGGGGTGTAGGCTATAAATTTGAGGTGTAACGTATGTTTACGATGGTACAGAAGCTTTGGCTGACAGTAGTATGTGCAGTATTTGTAACAGTTTCTTTTCTTTATTTCGTATCTTTATACTCGTATGAAAAACTATACGTTGATAATTTAAAAGATTCATTAGTAATGGAAGGGAAGCGTCTTTCTGCGCAATATGATAAGCGCGAAGGAATATCAATTTTTGAAGAGAAAGTAAGAGCATTTGATCAAATATCTAGTTCAGACGTTCTTTTCGTATCGAACCCACGTGATTTAAGCGCATGTTTACCATTTGATGTGCACCATCATTCTCTTATAAGTGAAGGGGACAGGCAAGCATTATTAGATGGAAAAACTGTGACAAAGATAGGGTACGAGGAACATTTTGACCGTAATATTATGGGGGTTGTCATCCCTGTTTTAGAAAATAAAAAATTAGTTGGTATTGTATATTCTTATATTCCTTTAAAAAGTATAAAAGACTTAATATATGATATGGGTCTTATTTTAGCACCGTTAGCACTTGCTATAACTTTACTGACAATATGGATTGGTAGAAAAATTATTATTGCTATTACGAAACCACTTTCGCAAATGGAACGAGTTGCCAATCATTTGGCTACGGGGGATTTCTCAGAACGAATTACAATTTCTTCTGAAGATGAAATTGGGCGATTAGGAAAAGCATTTAATAAAATGGCAAATTCTTTGGAGACAGAAGACGTAAAGCGTAAGGAGTTTTTAGCCAACGTTTCGCATGAACTAAGAACACCGCTTAGTTATATAAAAGGATATAGCGAGGCTATTTTAGATGGTGTAGCGAAGGGGCCACAGCAGGAAAAAGTAACACAGCTTATTCATAAAGAAGCAGATCGTATGCAGCGTCTCGTTCATGATTTATTAGATTTGGCACAATTAGAAGGGGAACATTTTCCGTTAAAGAAACAACCTATCGTTTTTTCACAACTAATTGAAGATGTGTTAGATACGTATGAGATTAAGTTTATAGAAAAGAAAATTCGTATTTCAACAAATTTAAATCCAGAAATCATTGTAATGATTGATGAGGATCGTATGCAACAAGTGCTTCATAACGTGTTAGATAATGCGATACGGTATACAAATCAAAACGGGGATATTATAGTAACGCTCAGACAGATAGATGATTATTGTGAATTGAACATAAAAGATACGGGGATCGGTATTGATACAGAGCATTTGGAAAACCTTGGCGAGCGTTTTTACCGAGTTGATAAAGCGAGAAGTCGTCAACATGGTGGAACAGGTTTAGGCCTGGCAATTGTAAGACAAATTGTTCATATACATGACGGACAGTGGCGGATTGAAAGTGAAAAAGGGAACGGTACGACGGTTAGTATTAAATTGAAAGTACAGGATGAGGAGAGCATGTTCTAATTTTTAGGGCATGCTCTTTATATGGAAGACAATAATTATACGTAAGATATAAATTAATATGTAATAAATATCGGAATTTTGACGATTTTATGAACAAAACATTTGTACTTCTTACTAATTCGTTCTAAAATAGTTATGATGCAAATTTCTTATAAATCGTTTCAATTGTTGTTTGGAAGATACTGAGGTGATTTAACTGGAGTACAAATCTATTAAACCGAAAAAGATTTACGAAGAAGTATCTGAAGCTATTTTAACAATGATTAAAAATGGTACGTTAAAACCTGGTGACAAACTACTTCCTGTACATCAATTAGCTGAGCAGTTTCAAGTTGGTAGATCTGCTGTTCGTGAAGCGCTAAGTGCGCTAAGAGCAATGGGCTTAATTGAGATGAAACAAGGAGAAGGTACATATGTGAAGAACTTCGATTCTTCTTCATTAACAAAATCATTAAACAATAGATTATTGATGAAGAAAGAAGATATTTTGAATTTATTAGAAGTACGAAAGGTGCTTGAAGTGGGGGCAGTTCGAGCAGCTGCGGCAAAACGTACGGAAGATAATTTACAAAATATGAAGCATTGGTTAGATGAAATGGCAAAGAGCGTTGGAGATGAAAAAGCTGGTGAAAAAGCAGATTTTCAGTTCCATATGGGAATTGCAGAGTCTTCGCATAACAACATTTTGCTTGAACTTATGAATCATGTTTCAGAGATGATTGCTGAAACGATTGGTGAATCAAGACGCATTATTTTATATGGTGAACAAACAACATCAGAACGACTTATAGAAGAGCATCAAGTTATATATGATGCAGTGTTAAAGCAAGATGTAGAATTAGCGCAGCAAGCAATGCTAGATCATTTAACAAATGTAGAACATATTGTCACAGGTAGAAACGATATAAATTCTTAATTTAATCTTTTAAAAATCTAATTTTCTGATAAAATAGAGAGAGATTAAGTAAGCGTTTTCTTTAGAAGAGGGAGAGGATAGGCCATGGTTGAGCCTATTTCTTCTCTCCTTAGTCATCTGATGACCATATGTTTGTTGGTGGAGTTGTAAAAAGGGGGAGTAATAATTATGAAAGTTACTTTATTTGTTACTTGTTTAGTCGATATGTTTGAAACAAATGTCGGCAAAGCAACAGTTGAGGTGTTGGAGCGTTTAGGTTGTGAAATTGAATTTCCAGAAGCACAAGTTTGTTGCGGTCAGCCTGCTTATAATAGCGGCCATGTAGAAGCGGCAAAAGAAGCGATGAAACATATGATTGAAACTTTTGAAGATGCAGAATATATCGTTACGCCATCTGGTTCTTGTGCGACAATGTTTCATGAGTATCCGCATGTTTTTAAAGATGATCCGAAGTGGGCTAAACGTGCACAAAAAGTTGCTGATAAAACATATGAATTTACACAATTTATTGTAGACGTTTTAAAGGTTACTGATGTTGGTGCAAGTTTACCAGGGATTGCTACTATTCATAAATCATGTCATATGACACGTATGCTTGGAGTAACAGAGGCACCAGGAATTTTATTATCAAATGTAAAAGGCTTAACTGTGAGAGAGTTACCAAATGTGCAAAATTGTTGCGGGTTTGGGGGAACGTTTTCAGTGAAGATGACTCCAATTTCTGAGCAAATGGTAGATGAAAAGGTAGATAGTGCAATGGAAACAGGCGCTGATTATTTAATCGGTGCAGATTGTGGGTGTTTGTTAAACATTGGCGGACGTATTGAGCGTTTAGGAAAAGAAATAAAAGTAATGCATATTGCTGAGGTACTGAATAGTCGCTCATGAAGGGGGAACATAAGCTATGTCTATGAAAATCAGTGAGAAAAAATTTAATGATCGCGTTGGCGATGGAATTCAAGATTCGTTTATGCGCGGAGCAGTATCTTCTGCACAAACACGCTTATATACGAATCGTTTAAAAGCAGCAGATGAATTAGGAAACTGGGAAGAATGGCGTGAACTCGGTGAAGAAATTCGTCAACATACGTTAGAAAATCTTGATTATTACTTAATGCAGTTAAGTGAAAATGTATCCAAAAGAGGCGGACATGTGTACTTTGCGAAAACGAAAGAGGAAGCAGCAAAGTATATTCAAGACGTTGCAAAAAAGAAGCAGGCAAAAAAGGTAGTAAAATCAAAGTCAATGGTAACAGAAGAAATTAGTATGAACCATGCGCTTGAAGAAATCGGTTGTGAAGTGTTAGAAAGTGATCTAGGAGAGTATATTCTGCAAGTAGATAACGATCCACCTTCACATATTATTGCGCCTGCTCTTCATAAAAATAGAACGCAAATTCGTGATGTATTTAAAGAAAAGCTTGGCTATGAAAATTCTGATGATCCATACGAAATGACAAAGTTTGTTCGTAAACAACTTCGTGAAAAATTTATGGATGCAGAAATTGGTGTGACAGGTTGTAACTTCGCTGTTGCAAATACTGGCTCTCTTTGTTTAGTAACGAATGAAGGTAATGCCGATCTTGTTATGTCGATTCCAAAAACACAAATTGCGGTTATGGGTATGGAACGTATGGTTCCGACAATGGAAGAATTAGATGTTTTAGTTGGTTTACTATGTCGTAGTGCAGTAGGTCAAAAGTTAACAAGTTATGTAACGGTAGCGGGACCAATTCAAGAAGAGGAAGTAGATGGACCAGAAGAATTCCACTTAGTTGTGGTTGATAATGGTCGTTCTCAAATTCTTGGTTCTGAATTCCGTCAAGTGTTGCAATGTATTCGTTGTGCTGCTTGTGTGAACGTATGCCCTGTATATCGACATGTTGGTGGACATTCATATGGCTCTATATACTCAGGACCAATCGGGGCGGTATTAACACCACTTTTAGGTGGATATGATGATTACAAAGAGCTTCCTTATGCTTCTAGTTTATGCGGAGCGTGTACAGAAGCTTGTCCAGTAAAAATTCCATTGCATGATTTATTATTAAAACATCGTCAAGTTATCGTTGAGCAAGAAGGTCGTGCTCCACTTGCAGAAAAATTAGCAATGAAAATGTTTAGTATGGGTGCATCTTCAGCAGCTTTATATAAAATGGGATCAAAGATGGCGCCAGCAGCAATGAGTCCATTTACATCTGGTAACCGTGTATCAAAAGGTGTTGGGCCACTTAAAAACTGGACAGATATTCGTGAATTCCCGGCTCCAAGTAAAGAACGATTCCGTGATTGGTATAAAGATCATAAGAAAGGCGGGGACAAATAATGACAGGATTAATTCAAAACCGTGAGTCCTTTCTAGATAATATTGCAAAAGAACTTGGACGCGCGCGTAAAACGGATGGTGTAAAACGTCCAGTATGGAAAAACAATGTGAATAAAGAAACGTTAAAAAATTATTCACAAGAAGAATTGTTAGAAGTATTTAAAAATCAATGTACAAACATTCATACAACTGTTGTGGAAACGACAAACGACCGTTTACGTGAAGATATTCAAAAAGTAATCGTTGAAAACGGCGGGGGACCGATTATGTTATCGGCTGATGAACGTTTTGATTCTTATGGGTTGACTTCTTTATTTAAAGAAGAACTTCCAAAGCAAAATGTTGAAGTGAACGTATGGGATCCTGAGAAAAAAGAAGAGAATATGCGTATCGCGGAAAGAGCGAATATTGGAATTGCATTTAGTGATTATACTTTAGCCGAATCTGGTACGATCGTTGTACAAAGTCATAAAGGCCAAGGCCGTTCTTTACACTTTTTACCGACCGTATACTTTGCTATTATTCCACGTGAAACACTTGTACCTCGTATTACACAAGCAGTTGAGGATATGAACAAGCGTGTAGAAAATGGCGAGACAGTGGCATCTTGTATTAACTTTATTACAGGACCTAGTAACTCGGCAGATATAGAAATGAATCTTGTTGTCGGAGTACATGGACCATTAAAAGCAGTATATTTCATCGTATAAAATAGGGGAAAGCAGGCCAGAAAATGGCCTGCTTTTTTAATAGAATAGAGATAATATGAAGTAGAAGTTCTCTCCTTTTTTTGCTATGTTCTTCTGGAAAGGAGAGGAAGGGATGTTCACTTATGTATATGCATTGTTAGCGGGGATGGTGTTTGGTTCTTTTTTTATGGTAATTGCGATGAGAGTTCCGCTAGGGGAGTCTATCATAACCCCGCGTTCATATTGTCATTATTGTAAGTATGTGCTAAAGCCAAAAGAATTGATTCCAATCATTTCTTTTTGTATGCAAAGAGGGCGTTGTACGAATTGTAAGAGGAAAATTTCAATTTTGTACGTAGTATTTGAACTTGTAACTGGAATGATATGTCTTCTTACTGTATATATGATTGGGGTGGAACGAGAGCTTATTATCGTTTTATCACTTTTTTCGTTACTTCTTATTATTTCAGTTACAGATTACATATATATGTTAATTCCAAATCGTATTTTAGCTTGGTTTGCTTGTTTACTCATTTTAGAATGTGTTTTTATACCGTTAGTCACTTGGATAGATAGTATAGTTGGTAGTTGCGTTATATTCATTTTGTTATACTGCATGCAAAAGATATATCCAGAAGGGCTTGGGGGAGGGGATATAAAATTACTTTCGTTACTTGGATTTATAGTGGGACTGAAAGGGATTTTTATCGTTTTATTTTTAGCATCTTGCTTTAGTCTTTGTTTCTTTGGAGCTGGTCTCGTATTAAAACGTATGAAAATGAGGACTCAAATACCGTTTGGTCCTTTTATTAGTCTTGGGGCAATATGTTACATGTTGGTCACGTATGCAAAATAGAGAGGGGATAGAAAATGAATGTATATATGGATGATCAAAGAAGTTGTCCGTACGGTTACGTGCTCGCAACTACAGTAGAATGTGCTTTGCAAATGGTACGAGATTATGAGGTAAATGTTCTTTCCCTTGATTTCAATATGGGATGGGGAGAAAAAAGTGGATTAGATTTTGTAGAGACTTTTTGTAAAGAGGGGCTATATGTGAATGAAATACACTTTCATACGAATGATGTCATCGGTATGCATAAGATGAAACAGAGAATGGATAAGGGAAAGGAAGAAGGAGAGATTAACCCTAATCTTGTTGTTAAATATGTGGGGAGCTAAAAACTCCAAAGTAAAACTTTGGAGTTTTTAATGTTTCATATGCGCTTGCAACGGAATGATTTCTTCTTGTTGAGCTGCTCCTAATTCAGTTTCTTCTTGTTTCACGTCAGGTACTTTCTTTGTTAAGTAATGGTATACCATACCGACAAATACAGACCCGCCAATAATGTTACCAATTGTAACTGGAATTAAGTTATGAATAGCACCTGCAAAAGAAATTGTCTCTGGATGCGGTGAAACTAAAGATAAAGCAAACAGCGATAAGTTTGCGATGCTATGCTCGTAACCAGATAAGAAGAATGTGAAAACGAGCATCATCATTATCATAATTTTTGCTGTATCACCTTTAACTTGAGAAGGTAAGAAACAAGCAAGACATACAAGCCAGTTACATAAAATTGCTTTAAAGAATAGTTGCATTGTAGGTGTATTCATTTTTCCCTCAACGACTTTATTCATGAAATGACTGTGATCAATTGTTTCGAAAATTCCAGTGGCATAAAATAGTAAGGCAAAGAATAAAGCGCCAGCTAAATTGCCTGCATAACAAGTAACCCAGTTACGAAGTGTATCAGATATTGTTGTTTCTTTTCTTAATGTTGCTACAGTGAAGTACATTGTGTTTCCAGTAAACAATTCAGCACCACCATATATAATAAGTACGAGGGCAATTCCGAAAAACATAGAAGCAGCTAAATAAGTTGCTGGTGAATCTGCAATGTGAAAAAAGTTACCTAATTTAAAACATAGTACAATAATAAAACCGATATAAATACCCGCAAGTGCGGCACGAATGAAATATTGCATCGGGTTTGTATCTAACATTTGTTTTTTGCTCTTAGCCAGTTTGACAACATAATCTAATCCTTGTTCTAGCATGAGTAATACGCTCCTTTAGTACATCATCTATAAAATGAAACTTTAATCAGTGGGGGGGTTCTTCATCTCCCACTGATTATTAGTTGAACCAATCGGGCTTTTATGGGCAGTTGATCCCCACCTAACTTCTTTGTTTTCGCTGAATTTTGAGGTGGGGGTCTTACTGCCCATTAAAGCGGGATAAATGCTCCTTATATGAATAAAGTACATCGATTCTGTCATAGTTTCAATAAGTTTGTGCAATGTTTCACAAAAAGGACATACATAGACGGAGAAAACGCTTACAAATAATAGTATAATAGAATTTTTCTGGACATAGAGAGGGGACAAGGAAAAAAGAAAAAGCGCTGTAATTACAGCGCTTTTTCGTCTAAATTCTTTTCTACTTTTGTTTCTACTTCTTTTGAGAAGAACCAACCACCAGCTGCGATTCCAACTAATACAATCCAGAATGTAAGCTTCCATGGTGTAGATTCTGGGAATGAATGCGGAATTACATTTAATGCAGGGTGTGCTAACGTATAAACTGCTAGTTTCACACCAACCCAACCTACAATTAAGAATGCCGCAGTTTCAAGTCCTGGTTTACGTTTTAAAATTTGTACGAAAGCAGTTGCCGCAAATCGCATAATGATTAATCCGATAAGTCCACCTACAAAGATAACAACGAATTGCCCAGTATCAAGACTACCAATTGTACCTAAACCTGTTTTTGGTAAAGTCATTGCTAATGCAACAGCAGCTAAAATAGAATCAACTGCGAAGGCGATATCTGCAACTTCAACTTTAAATACAGTCCACCAAAAGTTCTCTTGTTTTTTCTTTGCTTCTTTTTCTTCTGTTTCTTCATCTGTATTCTTTTTAACATACGTTTTAAATAAGTGATTACCAGCGATAAACATAAGGTAAATGGCACCGATTGCTTGCACTTGCCATACGTCCACTAGGAACGAAATCATAAATAACGATCCGAAACGGAAAACAAATGCCCCTGCTAATCCATAAAATAGTGCTTTCTTTCTTTTTTCTTCTGGTAAATGTTTTACCATAATTGCAAGAACAAGAGCGTTGTCAGCCGCTAAAATCCCCTCTAGTGCAATTAGGATGAGTAATACCCAACCATACTCCAATAATAATGATACATCCATGTACATTCTCCTCTCATTTCTATAAGTACTAAATAAGTGAAGAATTCCCCACTATTTAGTTTCCCCATACTCCTGCCTATTAACTTTAGAAGAATTTGGAAATGGATGCAAAAAAGACCTCTGCCGTTAATAGGCAAAGGTCTTGCTAGACATATGTAATGAAAATGCCAACAAAGCCGGAAGAACTAAGTTCTACGTAATGACGACTTTGTTTCCAAGAAATATTCTTGGACGCTACTCCCCTTTGGAGATATGCTATTGTACTCTCATTATATGGATAATTTATACGGTTGTCAACCTGTTAAAATGTCTTCATTCGGATATTTTATTTTCCGGTTCTTTTTACGTGCAAATGAAAAAGCTAATGTTAAAGGCCCCATCTTCCCAAAAAACATCATAAAGATAATAATAGCTTTTCCAATCATCGTTAAGTGTGGTGTGAAATTCATACTGAGACCGACAGTCCCAAATGCTGAAAATACTTCGAAAGCACTCATCAATAGAGGAACTCGCTCAGTAATGCTTAAAATTAAAATAGCAAAAAAAATAAATGAAATAGAAATAATAGCGATGGTCAATGATTTGACAATGAGAGTATCTTTAATGGATTTTTTAAACACGACAATATCGTCTTGTTCTTGTAAAAATTTAAATACCCCAAAAAACATGATTAAAAAGGTTGTTAATTTAATCCCACCGCCAGTTGAAGCACTACCGGCTCCGATAAACATTAGAAGCATCATTAATAAAAGGGAAGGCTTTGATAATGCGGAAATATCAACTGTATTAAACCCGGCAGTACGCGTTGAAATAGCTTGGAAATAAGCAGCCATGCCTTCTTCAAATGGGGTAAAGCCTCTCATAGAAAGAGAATTGTGAAACTCGAATATAAAAATAAAAACAGTCGCAATAATATTGATGATTAGAGTAGAAGAGAGCATAAGTTTTGAGTGTAATGTAAGGTTTTTAAAATTTTTCTTTCTTTTTATATCTACGATTACTGTAAAACCAATCCCCCCTAAAATAATGAGGGAGGAAATGACGAGATTGACAAGAATGCTGTGAGAGTGGGACATTAAATTATCGCTCCAAACAGAAAAACCTGCATTGTTAAAAGCAGAGATGGAATGAAAAAAGCTATAATAGATCCCTTTAGCAATCCCATATTTCGGTACCCATTCAAAAGAAAGAATGAAAGCAGCGATACATTCGACTGTAAAAGAGAATAAAAATAATGCTTTGGCAAGACGAATGACACCGCCTATATTCGTTTGATTTAATGCTTGTTGTAGTAAAATTCGGTTTTGAAGGCCAATTTTTCTGCCAAGCATAATCGCAATTAAAACAGCAAAGCTCATAATGCCAAGTCCGCCCACTTGTATAAGTGTTAAAATGACACATTGGCCAAATAAGGTAAATACTTTCCCAGTGTCCACAACACCAAGCCCTGTAACCGTACAAGCAGAAACGGTTGTAAATAAAGCATCGAGCCATGAAATAGACGTCGTTGTAGCAATTGGCAATTTTAATAAGCATGTACCGATAATTGATAACATAATAAAAGACAAAGTAAGAACACGGGGAGGACTCATGTGAATGTTAATCCGTTTCATGTTACATATCGTTCCTTTCAGTTTGCTTTTACTAGTATGTGAAAAAGCACCATTATGTATGTTAAAAATAGAAAGAGGCAGAGAATATCTGCCTCTAAGCCATATGTTATATTGTTATCCACGTAATTGTTGTTGAGCTAAAGAAACAAGACGTTTTGTTACTTCACCGCCAACTGATCCGTTAGAACGTGATGCAGTATTAGACCCTAAGCTTACGCCGAATTCTTGTGCAATTTCATATTTAAATTGATCAAGTGCTTGTTCAGCACCTGGAACTAGTAATTTGTTTGTTTTTGCCATGATGATACACATCCTTATGAGTAATCCAGTTCAGCTAAGTATGTATCTGAACTGGTACCGTTATTTTATGTGGAACCGGCGTGCTCATACGCGGAAGTAATCGGTGTGATTAGAAGTTATTGGATAGAAAAAAGAGTAGCAATTTTTGCTACTCTTTTTTTAGTATTGTCGCTGTACCTTCCACGACAATATCATCCGATTGATTATATATATTTGTTTGTAACGTAATGATTTTTTTATCGTCACGTTTTTTGATGACCTCTGCCACAACGCGAAGTGTATCGCCGATTTTGACAGGAGCGCAGAATGAAACGTTTTGAGATAAATAAATCGTATTTTTACCCGGGAGTTTCGTTCCAAGGATGGTAGAAATAAAACTTGAAACGAGCATACCATGAGCAATACGTTCTTTAAACATTGTCGTTTTTGCAAAAGAATCTAAAATATGAATAGGATTCACATCTCCAGTCAATTTTGCAAAATTGATAACGTCCTCATCCGTAATCGTTTTTGTAAGTGATGCTTGATCACCGACTTGAATCTCATCATAACGAAGCTCCGGGACGGTTTGTGCTTCTTGAAATGGATTCATTTTGTCCTCCTTCTTTTCCATATCGAAAAATGCTAGCCATCTTGATGTAGTAGGAGGAAGAAAGAGTTTTGTTTGTGCTGCAGTTAGCTCCCACATTTTTCTTACTTGATGGAAGTAAATAGATTTTTTGAGTTTTCCTCGAACTTTTTTGCGAGTTCCAACTGTTTTGTCTTGAAATCTTCCAAAAAACCTTCTAACTGTTTTTGAGCCTCTTCACGTTGTAATTGTTGTTGTTCAATAAATTGCTTCGTTGTTTCTTCAAATTGACCGCTTGTTTGAGTAAGGATAGACAAAGATGTTTTTGTAGGAGAAACAGTTAGCTGTTGCATATGAGCAGAAAGTTCTTTCCACTTGTCTTGCCACTCATTAATTTGATCATTTAAGGAGTTTCCTGTTAATTGCTTCACGTAATCTGTATATTGATTATTGAATTGAGTAGTGAATTGTTGCAGTTCTTTTTCCAGTTCATCTACTCCTGATGTTAATTTATGCAAAGCGTCTTGTTGTTGTTTTAATGTTTCTAAAGTAAGTTGCTCTAATT
>NZ_JAKUFF010000054.1:0-32694 GCF_022663305.1 Bacillus cereus group sp. BfR-BA-01408
GTACGATAACACCTTGCACACCAATGGATGTTCCCATTAGAAACTTTGTAAAAGGTAAAATGAAGAATAATAGAATGATAAATGGAAGAGAGCGAATGATATTAATAATTGTATTAAGAATTGGATAAATGATTTTATTTTCGTGCTGCCCACCAGGTCTTGTTAAAACAAGTGTGACACCAAGTGGCAGTGCAATAAGGATCGAGATGAGTAATGAAATAGATGTCATTTGAAAAGTTTGTATGGTCGCCTCCCATATAACTTTACCCCATTCATCCAAAAAGGACTTGTTTTCCATGGTCTGTTCTACCTCCTTCTACGATGATTCCCTGTTCTTGTAAAAATGATAAAGCACGGTTGATTTCATTTTGTTCCCCTTGCATATGAATGATAAGTTTCCCGTATGCTTCATGTTTTAATTGAGTAATATTACCGGATAAAATATTCGGATATACTTGGAATCGTTTTGTAGCGACAGCTAATGCTGGTTCTCCTGAAGAATTTCCTATAAAAGAAAGAGTTACAATTTCACCAGTAGTTTGAAGTTCTTTTTGTACATCTTCTGGAATTTTTGCTGCAAATGCGCTATTTACAAATTTCTTCGTTGTTACATGTTGTGGGTTTGTGAATATATCCTTCACAGTCCCACTTTCGACTACTGCTCCATGTTCCATAACAGCAACTCGGTCGCATATACGCTGGATGACATTCATTTCATGTGTAATTAATAAAATTGTAATCCCGATTTCTTCATTAATCTTTAATAATAGGTCAAGAATAGAATCAGTTGTTTCTGGATCTAAAGCACTCGTTGCTTCGTCGCTTAATAACACTTCAGGTTCATGTGATAGTGCACGTGCAATGGCAACACGTTGTTTCTGGCCACCAGAAAGTTCACTTGGATAGGCATCCTTTCGAGTAAAAAGATCGACAATGCGTAAATACTTTTCTACTCTTTTTTCAATTTCTACTTTTGAAATGCCAGCAAGACGTAACGGTAATGCGATATTTTCATAAACGGTAACAGTTTTAAGTAAATTGAATCCTTGAAAAATCATCCCGATTTTTTGTCTCGCTTTTGCTAGTTCCTTTGCTGATAAAGTTGTTAAGTCTTGGCCGTTTACAATGATATTTCCTGTCGTTGGTTTTTCTAATAAATTTACACATCGAATTAATGTACTTTTGCCAGCGCCACTATATCCAATGATTCCAAATACTTCACCCTTTTTTACTTGAAGGGAAGTAGACTTAAGAGCTTCCACATTCCCTTTTTTTGTTGTAAATACTTTGGATACATTTTTCAATTCAATCATTATCGTCAGCTCCTACCAAGACGGTAAAATAGAACCATCAAATTTTTTCTCGATAAATTCTTTTACTTCTTTAGATTGATAAGCTTTCTTTAGTTTATTTATAACAGCATCATCTTTATTTTCAGTACGAACAACGACCCAGTTCACATATGGTGAATCTTTTCCCTCGCGGAAGATAGAGTCTTTTGCAGGGCTTAATTTTGCACCTAATGCAAAGTTTGTATTAATTGCAGCTGCTTTTACTTCACTTAGTTGTGTTGGTAATTGAGATGCCTCTAATTCAACAATCTTTAAATTTTTTGGATTTTCAATTACATCTTTTGCAGTCGCTTTTTCTGTAGCCTTTGGATCAACTTTTAAAACACCTGCTTTTTCAAATAGTTTTAAAGCTCGAAGTTCATTCGTTGGGTCATTCGGTACAGCAATTGCATCGCCCTCTTTTAATTCTTTTACGTCCTTTAAGCTTTTTGAATATACGCCCATAGGGAATGTTACTGTTGAAAATACTTCGGTTAATTTCATATTACGTTCCGCTTTAAATACGTCTAAATATGATTTCGTTTGATAGCTATTTACATCAAGGCTTTTTTCATCGAGGGATACGTTCGGTGCTACATAATCATTAAATACTTTTATATCGATTTCGAGACCGTCTTTCGCTGCTACTTCTTTTACCTTTTCAAAAATTTGTTCATGAGGCCCTCCTGTTACACCGACAGTAATCTTTTTCTCATCTAACGCTTTTACTTCTTTATCTGAACTCCCGCTACATGCGCTTAATAATAATACAGCCCCACTTACAATGCTTAATAATACTTTCTTCATCTATAATTCCCCCTTAAATATACGTTCCAAAATAAAAAGCACCTCTCAAAAATAAGAGAGGTGCCGAATAGACAAAATAGATTCCTCTCTTATCTTCCAAAACGAGAACTCGTTTTGCAGGAATTAGCACCTTAGCTTATACGTTATAAGCTCGGTTGCCGGGCATCATCGGGCCAGTCCCTCCGCCACTCTTGATAAGAGTATGTGTATGTAGTTTTTTTAATATGGTACTAATAGTAAATCTTACAAAAAGAATTGTCAACGTTATTTTCTGAATATATTTTATTTTAAGGTAATCGAAACGTTACCTTTCTTATGTCCCTTTTCCACATACATATGAGCTTCAGCAATTTCTTCTAATCGGTAAGTTCTATCAATAACAGGTTTTAAATGTTCTGTTTCAGTTAGTTTTTTTAGTAGAATCATATCCTCTTTACTTACTTTTGCCATCATTCCATTAACAGATACATATTTTCCATTGGGTGTTAATGTATTTGTACAAAGGGATTTTTTATACTTCCCAACTGCATCAAATATAATATCGTAGCGCTCGCACCCCTTAGTAAAATCTTCTTTCGTATAATCAATTACTTTATCAGCTCCTAAAGATTGAACGAGTTCAAAATTTGAATTACTACAAACAGCCGTAACGGTCGTACCGAAATATTTAGCAAGTTGTACAGCAGCTGTTCCTACCGATCCTGAGGCACCATATATGAGTACTTGTTGCCCTTTTTTTATACGGCCCTTTCTCAGGAAATGCAATGCTGAAGTTCCACCAAAAGGAATAACTGCTGCTTCTTCATATGTCATATTGGTAGGTTTTAATGCTATTAATCCACTTTCATGTACGCATGTGTACTCGGCATAACCGCCGAGGTTTAGTTCTGTTAATGCAAAAATTTGATCTCCTTTTTTAAATTGAGTTACAGCTGTTCCTATTTCTTCGATTTCGCCGGATAACTCTACACCGAGTATAGGCTTTCTCGGTTTTCTAAAACCTAATATGATCCGCATAGGAATCCAAAATAATAGAGGGCTATTAAATCCGCGTATTCTACAATCTCCAGTCGATACACTTGTTGCGTGAATTTTAACTAATACTTCATTCTTTTTAGGGGTAGGTTTCTCTATATTTTGAAGCTGAAGAACGTTAGGTGGTCCATACTGTGTGCAAATGATTGCTTTCATAATGACCTCCTGAAATGAGTTGTTGTTATTTATATCATATTTAAAGTCTTCATTAAACATGTCGCTATATAGCGAATATAGATTAAAAATTATATAGATTTCATAGGAAAATAAGTACAATATGAAGAGGAAAAGATGTAGAAGAGGAGAGTGTCATTTGAAAAAAAGAAAGATAGCGGTGGTTATGATGGCTTATACAGTGTTGCTTGTGACATCTGTAAATACATATAAGGAGCAATTAAATCATCCGATTATGAGTGATGTAGGAAAGTTACTCCCGACAAAAATAAAACGTGTTGAAAGTGCTACGGATGAGCACTCGTTAATAAAATTAGTGCAAGATGCGAATGTTTCTGGAGAGAAGATTTCTATTGCTGGTATGCAACATAGTCAGGGCGGGCAGACATATTATCCGCATGGGACGATGCTTGATATGAAAGGGTATAATAAAATATTAGAATTTGATCCAGAGAAGAAGCGCATTACAGTTCAAAGTGGTGCCACGTGGAATGACATTCAGAAGAAAGTAAATCCATATGGTCTTGCTGTTCAGGTGATGCAGTCGCAAAATATTTTTACGGTTGGTGGTTCATTAAGTGTAAATGTACATGGTCGTGATATTCGTCATGAAGCATTGATTGATACAGTAGAGTCGTTTAGATTGTTAATGGCGGATGGTACGGTGCGTAATGTAAGTAGAGAAGAGAATGCGGATTTATTTCCTTATGTCATTGGCGGTTACGGGTTATTTGGTGTCATTTTAGATGTGACCTTAAAGTTAACAAATGATGAATTATATGAAACGCACACGAAAATGCTAGATTATAAAGAATACACGTCTTATTTCAAAGAGAAAGTGAAAAAAGATGAAAATGTTCGTATGCACTTAGCTCGTATTTCTGTTGCTCCAAATTCATTTTTAAGAGAAATGTATGTGACAGATTATACATTGGCAAAAAATCAAAATATGAGGGAGGAATATAGTAAATTAAAAGAAGAAACTATTATAGCAGCGCCTAAATTTTTACTTGGATTATCACGCTATAGTGATTGGGGAAAAGATACGTTTTGGGATATACAAAGAAGTTATTTTGAACGTACAGATGGAAAGTATGAGACGCGAAATAATGTTATGAGGTCAGATAGTGCCTTTATGGAATATGAAAATCCGAATAGGACAGAGGTGTTACAAGAATATTTTGTGCCTATAGATTCTTTCACGGAATACATAGATGATTTACGTAACGTATTAAATGAGGAAGAGTTTAATTTGCTCAATATTACGGTTCGTTACGTGGAAAAGAATGAAAATGCAGTTTTATCCTATGCGAAAGATGATATGTTTGCACTGGTTCTTTTAATTAATCAAGGGCGTTCTGAACATGAGATAAAGAAAACAGAAAATGTTATTCAGAAGATGATTGATGTTACGTTAAAGCATAACGGTAGTTATTATTTACCGTATTATTCTTATCCATCGAAAGAACAGTTAAGGAGAGCATATCCTCGTATAGAAGAATTTCTTCAGAAGAAAAAAGAAGCGGATCCAAAAGAGAGATTTGTGAATTTATTTTATAGGGAGTATACGAAATGACATATAGAAGATTTGTAGCTTCACAAAGCATTATTATGATGGCTGGAAGTATGGTATTTCCTTTTTACATTCTATTGCTTCGGAATGTTGGAAATAGCTTCTCACAGTTTGGCTGGGCATATGGCTTATTTGCCTTAACTTCAGCTCTAGTATATCCGTTAATTGGAAGAATCTCTGATAGAGTAGGTGATAGAAAGTTATTAATTATATACGCCTGGTCCATGGCGATATTAATGCTTTGTTTTCCTATTGCAACAGAAGTATGGCATGTATACATTCTTCAAATTTTAATGGGTATTTTAGGGGCTGTGCAGCGTAATACGGAGAAGACATCGTTAGCACGAAAAGTTGTACAAGAAAATGCTGGTTATGAGATTGGAAAATATCATGTGTGGACATCGATTGGAGGAGCAGTAGCAATTATTGCAACAGGATATTTAGTAGATTTCTTTACGATCGGCACGATTTTTTATATTGCATCTATCTTATATGTAGTGAGCGGGGTTGTATTAAGTAGTAAAAAAATATAACGATTCCCATTTTTACCTGAATAACCTTTATTTGTTATACTAAAGGGGGAGACAAAAGAAAAGGGGACATTGCCTTTGATGAAATTTTTAATTTTAGCTATTCTCACTTTGTTTTTGATTCCATGGACAAGAAGAAGCGGTAGTAAACTTCGAGCAGTGGATAAGAAAGGGGATGAGAAGGTTGTAAAGGGTAAGAAATCATCTATTTTAGTTATTCCAGTTTTATTTTGGATAGGTATTGCAATCTATGAATATTTTTGGCTAATTGATGATCGAGCAGATTCAATTCTTACTCATTATTCTGTTGCAGTAGCGATTTTAATTGGGCTTGTTTTATTTTCCCAAGATCAAATAGGTAAATTAGAAGGTACGTTAAAAGGACTTCTAATGCTTGTTTTACTTGCAAGTTACGGCTACTTTGGTTATTTGCACGATATAGTAATCTCGCAAAAGAAATATGATTCTGTTGTAAAGGTAGAGAAAGATATTTCAGAGCCATTTACTGAAAATGATCAGCCATTTACAGTGCCGCCAAAGACAGCGGAGAATAAGATGAAAAAAGTATTTGGGGATATTCCGAAAGTAGCTTATTTTGAGCTAGGAGAATTAACACCACAAATGGTAAATGGCGAGGCTTTATATGTAGCACCGATTGAAGTTTCAGGGTTTTTTAAAGCACGTAAAGCTGAGACAATTCCAGGGTACGTCACGATGTCAGGTACGAATCCTGATGCAGAAGCGAAACTGCACCTTGGTTATAAAATGAAATACGTGCCAAGCATGTTTTTCGGAAATAATTTAGAGCGTGTGGTAAGGCAAGCAGAACCAAATTTAATCTTTAAAGGAAAACCTAAATTTGAAGTGGATGATAAAGGGAAACCGTATTATACAATGACGTACGGTGAATTTATTTCAGGAAGATCTGGATTTGAGGTAGAGGGCGTTGTAGTAGTAGATGCACAAACAGGCGAAGTGAAAAGATACGATAAAGGAAAGGCACCTAAATTTGTTGATGGCGTATTAAATCACGAGACTGCATCTACGTTAAATACGTACTTCGGTAAATATATTCACGGATTTTGGAATACAAAATTCTCGCAAACTGATATGAAGATCCCGACTGAGTGGGGAACGAAAGAAGGAGTTACACCGATTTTCGGTAAGGATGGAACGTTATATTACTTTACTGATTTCACTTCTCCGAAAGAGGGAGTAGATTCTGCACTAGGTTATTCACTTATCGATGCGCGTACAGGTAAGTTGTATTACTATAACGGAAAAGAAGTAAAGGGAATTATGGATGGTTCGGCTGCTTCGGAAGTCGTGGATAATTCTTTTAAGAGAGAAAAGTGGCATGGAACGATGCCGGTTATTTATAACGTGTACGGTAAACCTTCTTGGATTGTACCTGTTATTGATGACGGAGGATTAGTACGTGCCCATACTGTTATCTATGCTTCTAATGCGAAAATATTTGCAACAGGTTCGACGCAAAAAGAAGCGCTTGAGAATTATAAAAATGCGCTGAGTGGAAGCGGAGATTCATTTAGACCGACTTCAAATGGAAAAGAGGCGCAAAAAGAAGGCACTGTACAACGTGTATATAAAGAAAAATCAGGTGAAAATACAATCGTGTACGTACTGTTAGAGAATGAACAAAAAGTATTTATGATACCTGTGAAGAAATTCCCATATGCTATGTTTACAGAAGTGGGAGATCCAATTCAAATCACATATTTAGATACAGGAGAGGCGATGTCTTCCGTATCTAAATTTACAAATAGTAATTTGAACAAGTAAAGCGATAGAAATTCTATCGCTTTTTTTTACAAAATTAAACAGGAAAATGCGCTATACTTGACGTATGTTTATGTTGTAACTATAATTGTTACGATTTAGTATGTATAGGAAAGGGTGAATGAAAAAAGTGAATGAAGTTAATCAGGAAATATATAAGCCTGTAAAGATGAACAGGTTATGGATGATTCTTGTATTAGGAACACTTACGGCGATTGGGCCATTATCTATTGATATGTATTTGCCTTCGTTACCGAAATTAACGGATGACTTGCAAACAGGTGCATCACTAGCCCAACTTACATTAACAGCTTGTTTGCTTGGGCTTTCAGTAGGACAATTATTTGTTGGCTCAATTAGTGATATTTACGGAAGACGCAAACCTCTTATTATTGCCCTCATTATTTATGTTGCTTCTTCTTTACTTTGTGCTGTTGCGCCATCTATTTGGACGTTAGTGTTATTACGCTTCCTACAAGGAGCTTCGGGATCAGCCGGGATTGTTATATCACGTGCAATGGTACGTGACATGTATTCAGGTTCTGAAATGACGAAGTTCTTCTCACTACTTATGTTAGTAAACGGAGCAGCGCCTATTTTGGCACCGATTATTGGGGGACAATTATTACAATTTACAACGTGGCGCGGTGTTTTCATCGTTCTTGGAGCAATAAGTGTATTCATGTTAATATCAGCTACTTTCGTATTGCGTGAAACATTACCTCCTGAAGAAAGAGAAACAGGTGGTTTGTCAGGGACGTTAGCGACGTACGGAAAACTATTAAAGGATCGTTTGTTTATGGGATATGCATTGTCACAAGGATTAGTAACAGCGGCAATGTTTGCATACATTTCGGGCTCACCATTTGTGTTGCAGAACATATACGGAGCATCACCACAGCAATTTAGTTTATTCTTTGCAATCAATGGTATTGGTATTATTATTGCTAGTCAGGTAACAGGTCGTTTAGCGGGGAAAGTGAATGAGAAGACATTATTTGTCTCTGGTATCATTATTGCAGCTGTTGGTGGTTTATCTTTACTACTGACAATCTTACTAGGAATAGGGTTAATTGGCGTTTTATGCTCGTTATTTCTTGTCGTATCAAGTGTTGGGGTTGTCTCAACAACTGGGTTCTCGTTAGCGATGAGAAATCAGAAACAAGCTGCAGGAACAGCATCAGCTTTATTAGGCTTATTACAGTTCATTTCAGGAGCACTTGTTGCACCGTTAGTAGGTATTGGGGGAAGTAACACCGCATTACCGATGGGTGTTGTAATAGCTCTTTGTGAAGTTGGTGCTGTGTTATGTTATTTGTTTATGGCCAGAAGAAGTGAGAAGCAGTTTGAACTGCAACAAAGACAAAATTTAGAGGCTTAACAAAAAAGAACTGATTCAAAGGTAATATTTGAATCAGTTCTTTTTTTCATTTCTTTGAAATACCTCATATAGTTTTGTAAGGTGATGTAGTAAAGCAGTGCAAAAGTTATTTGTATAAAGTGACGATACTGTGACAAACATGTTGGTATATATGTTACGATGTCGTCTTAAGTGTAAAAAGTAGGATGTTCTCGGTATAATAACAAGTGGAGATAAAAGAAACTATAATGAGTAATAGCTGTAGATAAAAGGAGAAGAAGAGATGAAGAAGGTTTTGGGTATTGCTGTAATGGGAAGTATGCTCCTTCTAGCAGGGTGTAATGGAAATAAAGATACGAAAGAACCGAAAGAAAAGGTAGAACAATCTACTGAGCAAACAGAAGAGATGAAAGAATACCGTGCAGTACATGAAAAATATGATTTGAAAATGAATAAAGAGATTAATAAAGCACTACAGTTATTTGAAGTAGCAAAAGAAAAGGGCGGTAAGGAAATAACGAATGCTGCATATAAAGAAGATGTGCAAGAGGTAACGACGAGCATGTTAGAAGATATTGATCATATACGTAAAGAAATTCGTGTTCCAAAGTCGAAAGAGCAAGAACATGAAGTATATGTTGGTTTCTTGAATGAATCGGAACAAGCGATGAAAAAATTACAGACGTTAGCGAAAGAAGAAGATTCATCGCTGATTCGTGATATAGAAATTAACTTTGCAACAGCATCGACATACTATAAACGTTTTCAAGCAGAAACGAAAAAATAACCTTGCCTGTGCAAGGTTATTTTTTCCTCTTACCATCGCCATCTTCATCCTCGGATACTAATACCTTCTGTTCTTCGTGAAATTCGGAAATAGTTTGCCCGGTAATATTATCAAAGGGGGTGTAAAAAGAGGTAATGCTTTTCTTTTTAATGAAAAGTTTATAAAACCCAATGATAACAAGTATAACGATTGTTAATGGTAATCCTATAGTTGCTAGAAGTAAGGGGTCCATCTTATAACTCCTTTCATATCTTTTTTTATTATAAGCGAAATACGACATAGATAAATGAAAGTATTAAAAACTGATTTTTCTAAATATATCCAATTTGATTGACTTTTCGTTTTTTCAGAATTATAATTCGAAATATACAATTTGAACCAAATAATAATATAGCAATTTACTTATCCAGAGAGGTAGAGGGACTGGCCCTATGACACCTCAGCAGCGGGTTCTGTAATAGGAACACCGTGCTAATTCCAGCAAGCAAGTCTTGAAAGATAAGTGATGGGCCTTTGTTTATTAAGCCTTGATCTTATTTTTTAAGATCAAGGCTTTTTGTATTCTAAAAAGAGAAAAGGGAGTAATGGAAAAAGTACGTTCATAAAACTAAGTAAATATATGTGTTTAGGGGGTTATTGGAGTGTATGTAATTAAAAAATTATCAGTTATGGTGTTCACGCTATGGGTTATTACGACGGTGACATTTCTAATTATGCATATTATTCCGGGGGATCCATTTTCATCAGATGCAAAAATCTTTCCTGAAGAAGTGATCCAAAACATGAGAGCGAAGTATCACCTTGATGAACCGCTATGGAATCAATATGTTGCTTATTTAGACGGCGTAGTTCATTTTGATTTTGGTGAATCTGTTCAATCAACCGGGCAAGGTGTATCAGAAATTATAACAACTGGTTTTGGTCCATCAGCAATTATTGGTTTACAAGCACTTATTATTTCATTGCTAGTCGGAATTGCTGCAGGTACATTTGCTGCTCTCTATCATGGGAAGGTAATTGATTACGGTGTAAGTTTACTTGCCATCCTCGGTATTTCTATTCCGAGTTTTATTTTAGCACCACTATTTATACAAGTATTCGCTATTCAATTCGAACTCTTACCAGTAGCTTCTTGGGGTACATTTGAACATACGGTATTGCCATCCTTTGCATTAGCGTTAGGACCAATCGCAGTGATTACAAGATTTGTTCGCTCTAATATGATCGAAGTACTGCAGAGTGATTATATTAAGTTAGCGAGAGCGAAAGGTATACCGATTAAGAAGATTATTATAAGACATGCTCTTCGAAATGCGATTGTTCCAGTACTTACATTTGTTGGACCATTAATGGCGGGACTTTTAACAGGTACTTTCGTTATCGAAAAGATTTTTTCAATTCCTGGTCTCGGAAAATATTTTGTAGATAGTATTTTTAATCGAGATTATCCAGTGATTATGGGAACAACCATTTTTTATAGTGCACTTTTAATTGTATGTATTTTTATTACAGATATTATTCATCGTATTGTTGATCCACGTATTCGTTCTATTACGTAAGGAGGGAGATGTTTAAATGGGGGCTTATGAAATTAATGACCAGTTATTAACAAATGAAGAGAAAAAAGAATTAACAATAAATAAAGATCAGCAAAAGATTAGCCGAAAGAAAGAAGTGTTTCGTAAGTTTATATCGAATCCAATCGCAGTTTTAGGAACAGTGACGTTATTACTCATTATTATTTTCTCATTAATTGGCGAAAGTTTAACGTCATTTACTGCGAGTGAACAAGTGAAAGAAGCAACGAATTTACCTCCTAGTAGCGAGCATTGGTTCGGAACTGATGATTTAGGAAGAGACATATGGGCACGTACTTGGGCTGGTGGAAAAATTTCATTAACAGTTGGATTAGTGGCAGCTGCTCTTGATATAGGACTTGGTGTGCTAATCGGAGGATTTAGTGGATATGTAAGAGGGCGCAATCGCCTTGGGACATTAATTGATGAGTGGATTATACGAGGAATCGAAGTGTTATACGGTATCCCATATTTATTAATTGTTATTTTACTATTAATTGTTATGAAACCAGGTCTTTTTACCATTATCATCGCCCTTGCATTAACAGGATGGATTGGTATGGCACGTCTCGTTAGGGCACAAGTCTTATCTTTAAAACAAAGAGAGTTTGTTATTGCAGCGGAGCGATTAGGTACATCACATATGAAAATTATATACGGGCATTTAATTCCGAACTTAACAGGCATTATTATCGTAAATTTATCATTTACAATTCCAGCAGCTATTTTCTCAGAATCATTTTTAAGCTTTATCGGACTAGGAGTGCAATCACCAGCAGCAAGCTGGGGGACGATGACGAATGATGCACTTGGGACATTATTGAGTGGAGAATGGTGGCAGCTATTCTTCCCAGCAATCATGATTGCGCTCATTATGTTCGCGTTTAATGCAATTGGTGATGGTTTACAAGATGCAATTGATCCAAAAATCGTAAAACAGAATCGAAAGGAGAAAAAACATGGGACAGCTCTTATCTTTAGAAAACGTAACGTTAGCCGTTGAAAAAGAGAATAGTAAACAAGCAATTGTGAAGCATGTTTCCTTTTCTATTAGCGAAGGTGAAATCGTTGCACTTGTAGGAGAAAGTGGTTCAGGGAAAAGTGTTACAGCACAATCCATTATTGGCTTAAATCAAGAATCAATCCATATTGATGATGGAAATATATCTTTTGAATCAGAGGAATTAACGAATCTACAAGAATCAGAATGGAATCAAATTCGTGGAAAAGATATTTCGTTTATTTTCCAAGACCCTCTGTCCTCTTTAAATCCGACGATGAAGGTGGGAAGACAAATTACAGAGGTGATTTTGCAACACGAAAAGAAATCGAAAAAAGAAGCAAAAGAAATTGCGATTAACTTATTAAATGATTTAGGGATACATGAAGCAGAGAAACGCTTTGAACAGTACCCACATCAATTAAGCGGAGGCATGAGGCAACGTATTTGTTTAGCAATCGCATTTGCCTGCCACCCAAAACTCGTTATTGCGGATGAACCTACGACAGCATTAGATGTAACAATTCAAAAGCAAATTATGGAGTTATTAAAGGAAAGAAAGGAAAAGCAAAATACGAGTATTTTACTAATTACGCATGATTTAGCACTTGTACGTGAAGTAGCGGATCGAGTAGTTGTGATGTATGGAGGACGTGTTGTTGAAAAAGGAACGATAGAGGAAGTGATAGGTTCCCCTAAACATCCATACACGAAAAGCTTATTACAAGCAATTCCGAATATGGATGATTCTGAAAAAGCATTACGTGCAATAGAAGGGACGACACCTTCCATTGAGACGTTAAATAGCTTTGGTTGTCCTTTTGTCAATCGTTGCCCAGTAGCGATAAAAGAATGTATTCATCGTTTCCCAGAGAGAACAACATATTCCAAGGAGCATAGTTCACATTGCTGGCAACATGTTCTGGAGCATAATAAGGCGAAATCAAAAGAGAAGGTGAATGCCTCATGACGACAGATTTAATTACTGTAAAGCAAGTAACGAAAACATATGGAAGTAAAAATAAAGAAATCGCAGCATTAAAAGATATATCACTTTCTATCCCGAAAGGAACAACGCTTGGCATTATTGGCGAAAGTGGTTCAGGAAAAACAACACTTGGAAAGCTCATAGCTGGGATCGAGAGCCCAACGTCTGGTGAAATTGATTATAACGGTCAAGTCGTTCACAAACTGAAGGCAGCTCATAAACGTGATTTCTTACAGAAAGTACAGTTTATTTTTCAAGATTCCACAGCTGCATTAAATCCGCGCTGGAAAGTACGCGATAGCGTAACGGAAGGTTATATTTCATTCGGTTTAGGTGATAAAGGGTTGAAGGATAAAGTAGCAGGTGATGCGCTAGAGCGTGTTGGATTAGATAGAAGATATATTGATCGATATCCGCATGAATTTAGCGGAGGACAACGCCAACGTATCGCTATTGCAAGAGCGTTATTGTGTGAGCCAGAAGTATTGATTCTTGATGAACCAATTTCAGCATTAGATGTTTCATTGCAAATTCAAATTGTACATTTACTGCAAAAGATTCAAAAAGAACAAGGCTATACATATTTATTTATCGCGCACGATTTACCGATGGTTCACTATTTATGTGAAAAAGTGGCTGTCCTATATAAAGGAGAACTTGTTGAATTTGGAAATACGGATGAAGTATTCCGTAATCCACAACATTCTTATACAAAAACATTATTAGCATCAACACCAAAAATTTCAGGTTAAAGGAGAATGTAGGATGAAGAAGTTTTTACTGTTTGTCATTATGACTGTTTTAGCAATTACTTCTGTCGCTTGCGGTAAGAAAGAGACGCAAAAGGCGAGTGCTGGTAAGGGGGAAGGAGATCGATTAGTAACGAATATTGGTAGCGATCCATATACACTTGATTCCGCTATTGCGACAGATAGTACTTCAGGTTATGTAATTGGACATTTATTCTCAAGCTTATATACGCAAGATAGTGATGGGAAATATCAAAATGAATTAGCAGAGAAAGAAGAAGTAAATGCTGATGGAACTGAGTATACAATTCATTTAAAGAAAGATATTAAATGGTCAGATGGTTCTCCTATTACAGCAAATGATTTTGAATTTGCATGGAAGCGATTATTAAATCCGAAAACGGGTTCTATGAATGCAACAGAAATGTATTTTATTAAAGGGGCAGAAGCATACAATACTGGAAAAGGTGAAGAAGGACAAGTTGGCATTCAAGTCATTGATCCTCAAACATTAAAGGTAACACTTGAGCACCCAGTGTCTTCTATTAAACAAAAATTGGCAAGCTCATTATTCATTCCATTATCTAAAAAATCAATTGATGATAATAATAAATTAAAAACAGATCCAAAAGAGTTAATTACGAACGGACCATTCACATTAAAAGAATGGAAGCACAATCAGGCTATTACAGTACAAAAAAATAAAGAATACTATGATAAAAAGGTAACATTAAAAGAAATTGAGTTTCGTATTATTCCAGATTCTAAAACAGCGTACCAATTATACAAATCAAAAGAATTAGATTTACTAAGTGGTTTACCACAAGAGATGATTGAGAAAGAAAAAGGAAATAAAGAATACAAGCGTGTTGCAGGATTTTCATCTTATATTTATTCGTTTAATGTAGAAAAAGAGCCGTTCACAAATGCGAAAGTACGTAAAGCATTCTCATTAGCAGTTGATCGTAAGTTTATTGTTGAAAAACTGTATAAAAACAATGCACAAGAAGCAAATGCATTCGTTCCAGAAGGAGCAAAAACACAAAGTGGGCGTGATTTCCGTAAAGAAAAAGGTGGTTACGTTAAATTTGATCCAGCAGAAGCGAAAAAATTATTAGAAGAAGGTATGAAAGAACAAGGCTGGTCTACATTACCTGAAGTAACATTAAAATTCACTACAGATACACAACATAAAAAAGTAGCAGAAGCAATGCAAGAAATGTTTAAGAAAAATCTTGGTGTAGATATTAAATTAGAAAATAAAGAGTGGAAGAGTTACATCGACACATATAAGCAAAGTGATTTCCAATTAGCTTATATGGGATGGGGCGGTTCTCTATTAGACCCAATTACTAAATTAGATTTATATGCAGGTGATGGTCCAAACAATTATGCAAAATGGCATAATAAGGAATTTGATGCTTTAGTGAAGGAAGCAGAAGTGGAACAAAATGAAGATAAGCGTTTTGACTTATTGCATAAAGCAGAAGATATTATGTTTACAGATTCACCATTAATTCCAATTATATTCCCGTCGGATTCCTATTTACAAAAACAAACGGTATCTGGACTTCAATATTATGTTGGATCTAAACCAGATTTAAGATACGCAAAAATAAAGAAGTAGGCAACCGCCTACTTCTTTATTTTATTTCTCTTTTATATTCTTTTTTCGTTCCATCAGAGAAGACAACTTCTAAATCGAATTTTTGGTAGTCTTTATCAAGTTTGAACACGTTCACTACTTGATCGATTACTTCTTGGTCAGCAGTATCTTTATCAAATTTTAATTCTTGTAGAAGTGGGCTTAATTTTGTGATAGCCTCGTCTCCTGTTAATTTTACATCTGCTTTATGATCTTCAATTTTTGCTTCCATTTTCTTATCAGCTGCTACATTTTTATAGTCTGCTTCGTAGTCTTTCTTTGTATCTTGGTAGTCTGCCTTTAAATCGAATTCATTGAAGTTTAGTTTTAAATCTGCAGGAGCCTCGTTTTTTGCTTCTTCAGTTGTCTTTTTATTAGAAGTTGTGTCTTCTTTTGCAGGAGCTTTACATCCTGTTAATGCAGGTACTAGCATAAGAGCTAATAAAACTGATAGTAGAGTTCTCATTATAAATTCCTCCTTATGTAAATTCGTTCTATACAAGTTTTTCCCAAAATCATGTAATTATGTATGTGTTGAAAATAAATTATTATTCTGTAGTTGCAAGGGCTAATCCGCAATTTAAATCAAAAAAGATTTGTATGTATATGGTAAATTGAAGTTGTGAGGGAGGGACTAAAATGCATGAAGAATATAAAGAGATAATAAAAAAATCAATTGAATATATAGAAAATCACTTGCATGAGGAGCTTACAACAGAAAGAGTAGCATCTTACAGTGCGGTGTCGATGTACCATTTTCATCGTATTTTTCAAAGTTATATTGGTATGAGTGTAACGGATTACATTCGAAAGAGAAGATTAACTCATGCTGCACAAGCTTTAGTATCGACTGAAAGAGCAGTTATTGATATTGCAATGCAATATGGTTTTTCCTCACAAGAGGCATTTACGAGAGCTTTTAAAAGAATGTTTCAATGCAAAAAGAAGGAAAAGAGGATTGTTGACAATTATTTGAAAAGTTATATAATCTAAATGTAAGTGATCACTTGCATGAGGAAGAGAGGATTTTATGGCGCGCTCAAAGACGGCAGAAAAAATTATTCAAGCAGCGATTGAATTAGTGAAAGAAAAAGGATATACAGCAGCGACAACGAAAGAAATTGCAATGCGTGCTGGTGTTAATGAAGTAACGATATTTCGCAATTTTAAAAGTAAGAAGGGTGTTATTGAAGCAGCGGTTGCTGAATTTTCATATGTACCGCATTTAAAAAAGTTTTTGCAAACAGAGATTGTATGGGAATTAGAAACAGATTTAAAAAACTTAGCAAGGCATTATCATAATTTTTTAGATGGGGTAAAAGATATTATTGCTATCGGTATACGTGAGGCTGGAGAATTTCCTGAATTAGACGGGGAAATTGCTAAAATACCACAAGGACTAAAAGAAGAATTAAGTATCTATTTTGCAAAAATGCAGGAAAAAGGAAACATTATTGATACGAATATTGAAGCGCAAGTAATGAACTTTATCTGGATCAATTTTGGATATTTCTTATCTAAATTACGTTTTGCTGATCGCCTGACAGAAGTTGATGATGAGAAATTTATTGAAAATAATATTGTTTTATATGCTAGGGCATTAAGACCCTAGTATTTATTTAAAATAAAATGCAAGTATGTACTTGCTTGCTAAAAGGAGAGCGGGAAGATGGATACATTAAAACAGTTTTTAAAAAGACCAGGTACGTATGTAGGAATGGTAGTAGCGCTATCGTTCCAACTTATTTTCTTTTGCGTATGGTTAACAGCATATGATGGAGTGAATGAAAGAGCAGATCAAATGCGTATCGCTATTGTGAATGAAGATGTCAATATAGGTAATAAAATAGCAGAAGGCTTACAGAGAAATTTACCATTTCAAGTGAAAGCAGAACGGTCTGTAGAAAAAGCAAACAAAGAAATGAATGACCATGTGTACGATATGATTATTGAAATTCCTGCTTCTTTTTCAAAAGATATAAATGAAACGGGAAAATCAAATTTAAACTTCCACATTAATCAAGCGAATGCCATGATGGCAAAGCAAATGATGGAAGGAGCTGCAAAACAAATTCGAGATAATGTAAATAAAGAGGTAGCAAGTTATAAGAAACAAGCGATTGTCGGAAAGCTACAAGCTGTAGGACCTGAGAATGTAGAAGTGATAAAAGGGTTAACGGAAGATTCAATTGGTTTTACAGTTCATAAAGTAAATGATGCAAAAGGATTTTCAGTGAATATGGTACCGCTAATGATCGTATTAGCTTCATTTGTAGGAGCAATGATAATGAGTATGGAACTATCAAAAGTTGCAAAAGAAGTAAAGGGCGGTTGGAGTAATTTCTTATCAAGACAAATTATAAACGGTACAGTATCGATTTTACTTGCATGTATTACAATTGGTTTGATGAAAGGCTTCCAAATTGAGATGCACGAAACAGTGGGGAGTATATGGGGGTTTCAAGCAATAGTCTTCTTCGCATTTCTTTCATTAACACAAATGTTTCTAACTGTGTTTGGAAACGCAGGTATGATTTTTAATATTATCTCACTATCGTTACAACTTGTAAGTTCCGGTGTAATTGTCCCACATGAGATGCTTTCTAAAACATATCAAACAATCGGTGAACTATTTCCCGCAACATATGCAGCGAATGGCTATTATACAATAATATTTGGAGAAGTTAGTTTAGAGAGAAATATTATTTCATTATTAGTTATTGTATTGGTTACACAATCAGTAGCAGTGATGACTTTAGCTATAAAAGGAATGGTAAAGGGAAAAAGCTCTGTAGTTAAAGAAGCATAAAATAAAAAGGTATCCTCAATTGGATACCTTTTTATTAGCACTTATTATTTTGCAACTTCTGTCCACTTGTAGTTAAACTCACCACCGAAGTCAGTTGTTACAAGTCCTTTAATAAATCCGCGTTGTAAGTAAGAACGACCTTGTTGGTATAAAGGAGCGACAGCACCGTCTTGTAATAGAATTTTTTCAGCTTGCTTCATTGCTTCCCAGCGAGCTTTTTCATCACCAGCTAAATCTGTTTTTACTTTATGAATGAGCTCATCGTACTCTTTGTTAGAGTATTTATCGAAGTTATACGCACTATCTGTTGTAAATAAATCTAAGAATGTAATTGGGTCAGCGAAGTCAGGGCCCCAGCCATCAATACCGATTTCATAGTCACCACTTAATAGTAGTTTTAACTGTTGTTTACGTGGTTGTGGTTTTAAATTCACTGTTAATCCATCTAAGTTCTTTTCTAGTTCACCTTTTAAATATTCACCAGTCTTTTTAGCTAAAGCGTTATCACTTGTTAATAGTTCAATTGTTACTTTGTCAGTACCAAGTTCTTGCTTCGCTTTTTTCCAGTTTTCTTTCGCTGTTTTCACATCATCTTTCACTAGATTTCCGTTTTCTTTACGGAAGTCGTTGCCTTCAGGGCTCTTTGCAAATTTCGCAGGAATCATTCCTTCAGCTGGAACAGCGCCGTTATTTAAAATTGTTTCTACGTATGCTTTTTTATTCATTGCGCCGTTAATAGCAAGGCGTACATGTTGATTTTTTAATGTTTCATTTTTTTGATTGAGTCGTAAAAATTGAATGCCAACTTCAGCACGTTCTTTGAAGTTTGGATCGCCCTTATATTTATCAACAAACTCCGCAGTTAAAGCAACGCGATCAATTTGTCCTGAATCATATAAGTTCACTTCTGTAGACTTATCTTTAACGATATTGAAGTTGATTTCTTCTAATTTTACCGTTTTAGCATCCCAATAGTTAGGGTTTTTCTTCAATTGGAAGCCTTGTTCGTGTTTCCATTTATCTAATGTGAAAGCACCGTTGTAAATTAAATGATTTGTTTCTAAACCGTATTTATCGCCTTGAGACTTTAAGTACTCTTCATTAATTGGTAAGAATGTTGAGAATGTCGTTAAGCTTAAGAAGTAAGGAACAGGACGGTCTAGTTGTACTTCTAACGTTTTGTCATCAACAGCTTTAATACCTAATTGATCAACTGGTAATTGTTTTTGGTTTATTTGTTTCGCATTCTGTATATCGAAGAATAAGAATGCATATTCAGCTGCTGTGTCAGGGTTTACGGCACGTTGCCAAGCGAAGACGAAGTCCTTTGCTGTAACAGGAGTAGCGTTTGACCATTTTGAATCACGCAGATGGAATGTATATTTTGTTTTATCGGGACTAACGTCAACCGACTCAGCAACACCAGGAATTGGTTTATTATCTTCTCCCATTGCGTATAAACCTTCAAAAACATTTCGCATTACGCTCATGGATTCCCCATCCGTTGCTTTTGCAACATCCATTGTTGGAATTTCTGAAGCGAATGATAAGTTAATTGCCTGCTTATCAGGTGCTTTATCATTTGCTTTCGCTCCGCTTGCATGATCTTTATTTCCCCCGCAAGCAGTTAGTAATAGACTTGCCCCTAAAACAGATGCAACAACAGGTACAACTTTTTTCTTCATTGTTCGTTCCTCCCTAAATGTGTTGTTCGTAACGTCATAATGTCCATGTCTTGAAGTGTATTTATAGAAGAAGAGAAAACCTATTATAAATATGTATATGTAGGTAATCAGGTGTTCTATATGTATATACATGTTGAAATATAATGTATCGTTATATGTTTCAACATAGGAGACGTTATATTTTGATGGTGAAATATTTCGTTTCTTTGATTATTTAGAATATTAACACTGGGAAGAACTATATGTCAATAATAAAAAGTGGAGTATTAATTTTTTAAAATAATATATTAAAAAAGCGGATTTTCTCTTATTGAGAATCCGCTTTTAATACATTTTTCCAATAAAATAATTGTTGTAGATAGAAAAACTTCAATTCAGCTTGCCTTTTATTTTTCAATTTGTGCCCATTTGAAGTTTAATTGGCCTGCAAAGTCTACTTGCACAATTCCTTTCACATAAGAACGTTCTAAATAAGATTCGCCTTTTTGGTAAAGGGGAGCGATAACTGAGTCTTTAAATAATATTTTCTCAGATGCTAGTAATGCTTCCCAGCGAGCTTTTTCATCACCAGCTAAAGTCGTTTTCACTTTTTCAATTGTTTCATCGAACTCCTTATTAGAGTAATGATCCAAGTTGTAAGGGTTATTCGTTGTAAACAATTCAAGGAATGTAATTGGATCAGCAAAGTCAGGGCTCCAGCCGTCAATACCAATTTCATAGTCACCTTTTAATAAAAGTGAAACTTGTTGTTTACGTGGTTGTGGTTTCACATTTACTGTTAATCCATCTAAATTCTTTTCTAGTTGTCCTTTTAAGAACTCACCAGTTTTCTTATCAAGGTCAGCATCACTTGTTAATAATTCTAATGTTATTTTTTCAGAACCAAGCTCTTGTTTCGCCTTTTTCCATAACTCTTGTGCAGATTTTGTATCAACTTTGGTTAAATCTCCGTTTAAAGTACGGAAGTCTTTTCCATCAGGCCCTTTTGCAAAGTTTTTTGGAACGAGACCAAAGGTTGGTGTAGAGCCATCATTTAATAACGTATTTACAAAGGATTTTCGATCAATTGTTTGATCGATTGCTTGGCGTGCAGACACGTTTTGTAGTACTTTGTTTTGTTGGTTCATACGTAAAAATTGTACGCCTACGTTCGGGCGTTCTTTAAAGTTCGCATCTTTTTTATATTTATCAACGAAGTCGGATGTTAATTTTATACGGTCTAATTGTTTTGATTCGAATAGGTTTACTTCTGTTGATTTTTCTTTTACGACGTTAAAATTGATTTCCTCTAGTTTGACAGTATCTTTATCCCAATAGGTAGGGTTTTTCTTGAATTTAAAGCTTTGTTCATGCTTCCAATCGCTTAGTGTAAAAGCGCCGTTGTACAAGATTGTATTGTCTTCTAAAGCGTACTTATCACCTTGTTTTTTAAAGAATTCCTCGTTAATTGGTAGAAATGTTGGGAACGCTGTTAAGCTAATAAAATATGGAACAGGGCGTTCTAATTCTACCTCAAACGTATGGTCATCAACTGCTTTTACACCAAGTTGGTCGGCTGGAAGTTCTTTGTTGTTAATTTTTGTTGCATTTTTAATATCAAAGAATAGAAATGCATATTCAGAGGCTGTTGCTGGATCGACAGCTCTTTGCCAAGCGAAGACAAAATCTTTCGCTGTAACAGGAGTGCCGTTTGACCATTTTGAATCTCGCAGGTGGAATGTGTATTTCGTTTTATCGCCACTTACTTCATGAGATTTTGCAACACCAGGGACAGGTTTATTACCTTCACCAAGGTTATACAAACCTTCAAATACGTTTCTCATTACTTGACCAGAATCAGTATCTGTAGCACGAGCTGTATCCATTGTTCGTATTTCAGTAGGTGAAGATAAGTTTAAAACCTGTTTACTAGGTGCCTCGTCTTTTGCATTTGCTCCGCTTGCTTCGTTTTTATAACTACCGCAACCAGTTAATAAAATACTTACTCCTACAACTGACGCAATACCGGGTACAAACTTTTTTTTCATTTGATTTTCCTCCTAAATAATTAAGTTTGGATGATGATGAGGGAAATGAAAAATAAAAAATCCCTCTTTTCATATTGAGAAAGAGGGATTTTTACGTACAAGTTATGCACCCGTATATAAACGAAGTCCCTCATTCTATCTTTCAAGCTATAAAGCTTGCAGGAAGTGGCACAGTATTCAAAAAATGAACCTGCTGCCGAGGTTTCAAAGGGCCAGTCCCTCCACCTCTCTTGATACAATGAGTAAACGAATAAACTTTATTAATTTTTGTGTTTCTTTGATAATTCAAAATCTTACACCTTGGATGATGAAGTGTCAACTGAATGGAATATAGTTTAAATTTTCAGTTTTCTTTAACAAAAAACCACTGCATATGGCAGTGGTTTTTCTACTAGAAGTTAAAGTTATCTGGATCTGGACCAACGCGACAATCTTCATTTAAAGCTTGAATTGCTTTCATATCATCAGCACTTAATTCAAAGTCGAAGATGTTTGCATTTTCAATAATGCGATGTTCTTTAATAGATTTAGGGATAGTTACAACTTCGTTTTGTAGATCCCAGCGTAAAATAATTTGCGCAGTTGATTTATTATATTTTGTCGCAATTTCTTGCAACGTTGGATTATCTAGTAGTTGTCCTTGCATTAATGGTGACCAAGCTTCAAGCTGGATATTATGTTCTTTACAGAAAGCGTGTAACTCTTCTTGTGCTAAACGTGGGTGGTATTCCACTTGATTGACCATTGGCTTAATTTCAGCAATTTCAAACACGTCTTGTAAGTGGTGAATATGGAAGTTACTCACGCCAATTGCACGAACACGGCCGTCTTTATAAAGCTTTTCTAACGCTTTCCATGATTCAGTATATTTCCCTTTTACAGGCCAATGTACTAAATATAAATCTAAATACTCTAGTCCTAATTTTTCTAATGTAGTTTCAAATGCTTGAAGTGTTGTTTCATACCCTTGATCGCTATTCCATACTTTTGATGTAATAAATAATTCTTCACGTGAAACACCTGATTCACGGATTGCTTGGCCAACGCCTTCTTCATTTTGATAAATTGCTGCAGTATCGATACTGCGGTAGCCATTTTTAATTGCTGCTTTCACAGACTCAATTACTTCTGAACCATCTTCTACTTTAAAAACACCTAAGCCGAACCAAGGCATTTTTACACCGTTATGTAATGTTGTATAGTCTTTTAAACTTGTTAAACTCATATTATTTCCCCCTAGCTTTTTTGTTTGTTGCTTCTACTGCTTTTTGAATTGCCTCTGAAAAATTATATTCATATAAAGCTTTGAGACCTTCAGCTGTGGAACCACCAGGTGTTGTTACTTGTTCGCGGAGGTTAGCTGGATCTTGCGTTTGTTCGAGCATAGAGGCAGAGCCAGAAATCATTTGAATGACAAGGTGTTTGGCAGTCGCTTCATCAACTCCATAACTTTTTGTTGCTTCAATTAAGCTTTCAGCAAAGTAATAAAGGAAGGCTGGTGCACTTCCCGTAACTGCAGTAAGCTGATGAACTTCTTCCTCAGTGCAAAGTTGCGAAGTACCAATACCTCTTAAAAGCAGTTGCAAGGTTTCCTGATGTATCTCGGTTACCGATTGTCCCATTGTATATAAGGAGATAGACTTTCCGATTTCAGCAGCTGTATTTGGCATAATCCAAGCAACAGGTGTTCCTTTAGGAAGTCTTTCTTCTAAATAAGATGGGCCAATGCCAGCAGCTACCGTTACGACAAGTTGATTCGATAGTAACGGAGATAATTCCGCTAATAAACCTTCATGTGCAGAAGGCGGCATTGCTAAAACAATCGTATCAACAGATGTAACATGCTGCTTCCAATCTGTTGTAGTAGACACATTATATCGCGCTTGTAATTGTTCCAGTTTTTCTACGTTGCTTCGGTTAGAAACGATAATTTCTTCGATGTATTCTTTGCTTGTTTTCAGTAATCCGGAAAATATAGCTTCTGCCATACGACCAGCACCAATAAATAGAATTCGATGTTTAGTTAGCATATCCTCTATTCCTTTCTAGTGGAGATATGTTATAAAAAACGATACCATTTTTAAGAGAATTTTGTAAAAAGAAAAGGCTTATTGTAGATGGAATAGATAATGAAAAGTAGGAAATTAATGGTGAAAGGGAGAGTGATTTCTTATACTGGTGATAGGGAATTTATTACACATCTGGGGAGAGATGATTATGATTAGAAGTCCGCTTTTTTTAGTCGTTTCTAGTATTATTTGCGTATTGGTTGGATTTTATATTCAATCGAGTTATATTGAAATTTTTGCATCGGTTATGGGGATTATTAATGTTTGGTTATTAGCGAGGGAAAAGGTATCTAATTTTTTGTTTGGCATGATTACGGTTGCGGTATTTATATATATTTTCATTACACAAGGTTTATATGCAATGGCAGTATTGGCAGCCTTTCAATTTATCTTTAATGTATATGGTTGGTATTATTGGATTGCACGTAGTGGGGAGGAAGAGGTAAAAGCAACAGTTCGTTTAGATTTGAAAGGTTGGATTTTCTATATAGTCTTTATTTTAGCTGCATGGATTGGTTGGGGTTATTATCAAGTCCATTACTTAGAATCAACAAGTCCATATTTAGATGCTTTAAATGCTGTATTAGGCTTAGTAGCTCAATTTATGCTAAGTCGAAAAATCTTAGAAAACTGGCATTTATGGATTTTATATAATGTAGTTAGTATTTCAATTTATATTTCCGCCGGGTTATACGTTATGCTAATATTAGCTGTTATTAATCTCTTTATATGTGTAGCTGGTTTACTAGAGTGGAAGAACAACTATAAAAGACAAGGGCATGTCAATAATTATATTTAGAAAGTAATTGAAAGAGAAAAACCCCTGAAGCACATACGCTTCAGGGGTTTACTAATAGGTTATAAGTTTATGCTTTTGTCATACCTAACAATACAGCGCCACCGATAATTAAAACACTACCAAGTGCAATAAAGATCAATTGACGTTTTGTTTTCTTTTCACCTAAGAAGACAATCGCACCGAATGTTGAGATAACGATTCCAGTTTGAGATAATGGGAAGCTTGTTGCTACTCCGACACGTGGTAGTGAAAGAAGTAAGAATAAGTTTCCAGTTCCCCATAGTAAACCAGATAAAGCATTACGGATTGCATATTTGTTAAATGGTTTATGTTTAGATGTCAGTACAACTGCACCAACAAACATACCAACTGCTTGTGGTAAAATAGCAGACCAACCATCGATGTTATACCAACGAATAATAATTACATATACAAGATAGCCAAAAGTAGAAACAATTAAAGTAAGAAGTCCTTTTTTCAATTGTCCTGGTGGCTGAGCATTTTCTTTATCATCTAATGATGTGAATACAACACCAACTACGATTAATAGGATTGCAATCGTTCCCAGAATGATCGTTGTAGTAGTAGTCCACTCGCGGAAAGCGATAACCCCAAAGATAGAAGTTGCAACAAGTTGCATACCAGTAGAAATCGTTACAGTAGTTGAAACACCTAGTTTTTCAACTGTTTTTAATTGGTTTACTTGTCCTAAAGCCCAGAATAAACCTGAAATAAAACCAACAATCAAGATTGTCATTGTTAAAGCTGGTTGAGTAAATACATACATAATTGTTGCGAAGAATAGAGCACCGATTGTCATACCTACCGTTTGGCTATATGCACCACCGCCCATTTTTACGCTTACTAATAAGATGTTTCCCCATGCAATTGCAGGAAGAAGCGCTAATAAAATGTCCATTACAAGACTCCCTTCGTTTTGCTATACCAATATAATTACATATCGTTCTAACGATCGGTAATGCCCCACTACTAGAGTAGAAGATTACCGATCGCTAAAACAGGATGAAGAATTCACGATATAAATGCGTTTTCATTTCTTCATTTTTTCAAACACCTCCATATAATAACAGGAAATTGCCTATTTTAGAAAGTAAATTCAAATAGAATGTATATTTAAATAAAAGGTAAAATTCAGTTATTTCCCAGTGGTATATTTTTATTTCCTAAGAAATAAAAAAGCAGCTTCAAAAAGAGCTGCCTTAAGAGTTAGTAATTCTTTTATTAATAAGCTGAATACATAGCAAAAATAGGAGGGACATACTAATAGTGATAACGACAAGTGTCCAGGCGAGCTGCATATTACTTGCATCAATCGCCATGTAAATTGCAGTTGGGATAGTCTGTGTTTTACCAGGAATATTTCCGGCAAACATGAGTGTAGCACCAAACTCACCGAGCGCACGAACGAAGCTCAAAATCATTCCGCTTAGTAAAGCAGGAAATGCGAGCGGAAGTGTGACGTGTAGAAAAACTTGATATTCACTTGCACCAAGGTCACGAGCACTTTCTTCAATTTGTACATTCGCGATAGAAAATCCTGTTTTTGCTGATTGATACATAAGCGGAAATGCAACAACTGTAGAAGCAATGATCGCAGCAGTAGATGTGAACATAATAGATTGCTGAAATATTGATTCTATCCACATTCCAATGGGGCTGTTATTTCCAAAAATAATAATGAGAAAAAAGCCGATTACAGTTGGCGGAAGTACCATTGGTAATAAGAAAATCGTTTCTAGTATTACTTTATATCTCCATGAGGAACGTGCTAGTGCTCTTCCGATTATCGTTCCTAAAATGGTAACGATAATGGTGGCACATGTGGCTACTCGTAAAGATAGAAAGATTGGTGATAAAATAGTATCAAAGCTCATGGCAATTATGATAGGACGGTAAATCCATATTTCTTAAAGATAGATTGTGCATCTTTTGACTGCAAATACTCATAAAATGAAGTCGCCTCTTTCTTATGCTTAGATTCTTTTATAACACCTAAAGGATAGTGAATTGGCTCATGAGAAGTAGCAGCTGCTGTCTCCCCAATCTTCACTTTTTCTGAAATAAGAGCATCTGTTTTGTATACAATACCAGCATCGACATTCCCTGTTTCTACATATGTTAACACTTGGCGAACATCTTTTGTAAATACGAATTTATTTTGAACATCATTCCAAAGGTTTTCGTGCGTTAGAGAAGCTTTTGCATATTTGCCAGCAGGTACAGATTCAGGTGTACCAAGTGCAATTTTTTTGATTTTCTCATCTTTTAAATCTTGAAATTTTGTAAGAGAACTATCTTTAGGGATGACTAGAACTAGTTCATTTCCAAGAAGATTTTTCCCTTCCTTTTCATTAATGAATCCTTTTTTAACAAGAGTTTGGAATTTATCTTCTGCTGCTGAGAAGAATAAATCAGCGGGTGCGCCCTGTTCGATTTGTTGTTGAAGTGCACCAGAAGCACCGAAATTAAAAGAAAGTTTAATATTAGGTTCTTTTTCTTTATATTTTGTTTCAATTTCTTTTAATGCATCTTGTAAGCTTGCAGCTGCGGATATAGTAAGTTCAACTGTTTTTCCTTCTTTAGCGGTTGATTTCTCTTTCTTATCTCCGTTTGTACATGCAACGCTAAATATAAGAAGAAAAGAAAATATAAGCGTCCCTATGGATCGTAATGTAAACTTGTTCATAAGAAAATCCCCTTTCGTTTTGACATATTCAATTATAACTAATTATAACTAAATATAACTAGTTATAATTGAATATAATTTGAAAGATGTGGTTGCTCTTAAAATATAGGAGAAATATTCTTTTCTTTGTTACAATGAAGGAAGAAAGTGAGGAATCGTCTATGGATCATCATTCCTACACAACGGAAGAAGTAGCGAAGCGATTAAAAGTATCAAAATTAACTGTATACGATCTAATTAAAAAAGGAGAACTTCCTTCTTATAGAATTGGTAGACAGATGCGCATTGATGCAGCAGATTTAGAACAATATATTAAGCAAATGAAAACAGGTAACGTACAAGTTACTCCTGTAAAGAATAACAGTAATAGTATCTCGAATACATGTATTATTAGCGGACAAGAACTAACGTTAGACATGTTGGCAAAACGTATAGAAAATCGCCTGCCAAGTTCAAATATATTAAGGGCATATCAAGGTAGTTTAACGAGTCTAGTAAAAATGTATCAAGGAGAAGGAAGTATCGTTAGCTTGCATTTGTTTGATGGCGAAACGGGTACATATAATGTTCCTTACGTAAAACGTATTTTAGTGGGGCAACCATGTACGATGATTAATTTATTAGCAAGGAACGTTGGGTTTTATGTGCAAAAGGGAAATCCAAAAAATATAAAAACATGGGCTGATTTATCTCAATCATCTATACGATTTGTAAATCGAGAAAAAGGTTCTGGTATTAGGGTGTTAGTCGATGAACAATTGCGCATTCAAAAGTTAAATAAAGAACGTATTAGTGGATATGAGTGGGAAGAATCGAACCATCTTGGTGTTGCCACGCAAGTGGCGAATGGAAAAGCTGACGTCGGAGTAGGGTCAGAAAAGTTTTCGCAAATTGTAAATGTAGACTTTATTCCAATCATGAAAGAACAGTATGATTTAGTGATTTTGAAGAATAAAGAAAATGAAGAGCTGATCGAAGTTGTGAAAGACATTCTGCAATCGGAAGAATTTCATAATGAATTAAAGGCGATTGGCGGATATGATATGACGAAAACAGGTCAAATTATATATGAAATAAAGTGAAACTTTAATCAGTGGGGGGCTTCATCCCCCACTGATTATTAGTTGAACCAATCGGACTTTAATGGGCAGCCCGACCCCCACCTAACTTCTTTGCTTTCGCTGCATTTTGAGGTGGGGGTCTTACTGCCCATTAAAGCGGGACAAACTAAAAAGCTGCTTGTCTATAAGACGAGCAGCTTTTTCTCTATATAAAGGGGTTTGGGGAAACAAAGTGTTAAACAAGACTTTGAGCAAGTGAGTAAATGAAAGCTGTAAGAAGAGTCGCTCCACTTGCAAGTCCGAAAAAGTCTGATTTGTTGAAAGTAATGTTGTTCATTATAATCTCTCCTTATTTGTTTAATGTAGTTGCAACAGCTTTTGCATCGACAAGTGCGGATAGCACCATGCCCATTGTATTTAAAAATTTGTTTGATTTCATTTTGTTCATCATGCGTATCCGCTCCTTTTCGAATTGTTGTTGCCCTGCTTTATGTCTTAATTATAGGAAATATGATCGTCTGCAACTATCGAATTAGCTTACGGAAGACTTACACTTTTGTAAGAAAAAAAGACATTCGTGTAAGAATGTCTTTTAAAGCATATTAATGTGGTGGTGCTCTTCAATTATTTTTAAAAAGCTACGCATTGAATTCGTCATATAGCTATCCTTGCGGCGTATGAAAACCGTTGAAATACTGCCGTATTTTTCAGGGATTGCATGACAATGTACTTTCCCTGCTTTAGAAAGATGGTGGACAGCAGACTGTGGTACGAGCGTAATTCCAAGGCCGAGTGCAACACTGTTTAATATGGTCTCTAATATATTGAATTCCATAATTCTTTTTGGAAGCAAACCTTCGTCTTTCAGCCATCGTTCTAGTTTGGAACGGTATCCACAACCTTGGTTAAAAACGAGTAGAGGCGTTGTTGTAAATTCTTCTATATGAAAAGCTTTATTTTGTGTTACAAGCATTAATTTCTCTGTACTAACATCGTATTGTTCAATAAGTGGGTGTTTTATTGGTCCTGATATAAAAGCGCCATCTAATTGATGATCGAGTACTTCTCTAATTAATTCTTCTGTTAAACCTGCTTGTAATGACAAATCGACGTTCGGATAGCTTTTATAGTAAGAAGATAAAATGGTAGGTAATGTACTTACTGTTTCGACTGTACCGATTTTTAATATGCCAGAGGGTGTCTCGCTATCTAAAAATACTTGTTTTAGCTCATCAACATCTTGCAAAATTTTGTTAACATAAACGAGCATTTTTCTTCCTTCAGCTGTTAAAGTCATGCCTCGTTTATGACGATAGAAGAGCGGTGTTTTCAGCTCGTTTTCTAATTGTTTAATACGTGCAGTTACATTTGATTGTACGTAATTTAATTCCTTTGCTGCGCTACTTACACTACCTTGGTCGGCAACGCTCTGGAAGATTTGCAAGTCTCTTAATTCCATGATACTGTCCTCCTTGATGTTAACTATCATTATAAATGATAATTAACATCATTTTGAATCATTTTACGTGATATATTTTTTCTTTTACAATTCTCTTTGTGCAAATAGAAAGAAGCGGGGGATTGTGGTGAGAAAAGGTCAAATGATAATAGGTGCTTTCGCGTGTTTAATTGCAAGTATGTCATGGGGAGCAATGTTTCCAGTTGCTGATCATGCGTTAGAATACATAGATCCGTTTTATTTTTCTCTTATTCGCTATGGAGCGGTGGCGATAATGCTGATTGTATTGTTGTTAATGAAAGAAGGGAAACAGGCATTTCGTTTAGAAGGAAGAGGAAGGCTACTCGTCTTTTTCGGAACGATGGCGTTTACTGTATATAATGTACTTATATTTTTAGGTCAAATGTTAATGGGGAAATCAGGCGTGATGGTAGCCTCCATTATGGAAGCACTTATGCCGATGATTTCTATTTGTATTCTATGGGGATATAAGCGTGTAAAACCGAAAAAGTATATGATAACGAGCATGATTATCGCTTTTATAGGAGCTGTATTTGTTATTACAAAAGGTGATGTGAGTTTCTTTTTAACGTTGAAAGATAACATGTTTTCGCTAGCATGTATATTTGTTGGAGTTGTGGGCTGGGTTATTTATACGATGGGTGGTCAAACGTGTAGCGATTGGTCAACATTACGTTATTCTACGTTGACGTGTGTATTCGGTACGACCGTTACAGGAATTATAACGGTACTTATTACGTCGCTTGGATATGTTTCAGTTCCGAGTATGGGAACGATTTCTGTTGTGAAATATGATTTATTGTTTATGATGACATTACCAGGAATTGTAGCACTACTCGCTTGGAATTACGGTGTGAAAATTTTATCATCTATTAATGGTATTTTATTTATTAACTTTGTACCTATTACGACTTTAGTTATTATGATGATGCAAGGATATCAAATCACGATGTTTGATATTGTAGGGACTTTATTTGTTATTGCAGCGCTTATTCGCAATAATGTTTGTCAGAGAAAAGAAGAAAATATAAATAAGAAGATGTTACAAGAAGAGCAATTACGTCAAGCTGTTTAATAGGCAATTGGAGGATTTCATATGTTAGAAAGTTTATTGTTTTTCTTCGCCGTTGGAGTTGCTTGTGAGCTTGCAGCAATTAATCGAAATGGTCGTAAGAAGATAAAACAACAAGCTGAAATGATACAGCTTTTAAAAGAGTTAAAAGAAAAAAACATTTAAAAAGACGACCGGGCATAGACGGTCGTCTTCTTCTATATAAAGGGGAAAGGGGACACAAAGTTATACAAGCGTAGCAGCGTAAATCAAAGTAGTAAGAAGAATCGAGCCGCTAGCTAATCTTAGAAAATCTAATTTGTTAAATGTGATGTTGTTCATCATGCATTCTCCTTACTTGTTTAATGTAGAAGCAACAGCTTTTGCATCGATAAGAGCGGAAAATACCATGCCCATTGTATGTAAAAGATTGTTCGTTTTCATTTTGTTCATCATATTGATCCGCTCCTTTTCGAATGGTTGTTGTTTCTTTCTGATTTAATTGTATGAAAAATGGTGGAGAGTAACTATCGAATTAGCTTACAAGATAATTACACTTTTGTAAGAATTGAAATTTAATATTTAAACCTTAAAATTATTACCAACTCCTAAAACTTAGTGTTATAATTATGGTAAGGAAATGATTATACTTCGGATGTTCAGAAAGGAACGAAACAAATGTATAAACCAATTACATTTTTGTTGAAATATATATTTAAAACAGCTGGGAAAGTAGAAGTGCAAGGAAGAGAAAAGCTACCAGAAGGTGGCCCGTATGTTGTTGCGTGTACACATACAAGTTTTATGGATGTATTAATGTTAGCTACAGGGATGTACCCAACAGAGATTCATTACATGGCCAAAAAAGAATTATTTGAAGGGAAATTCAAAAATTGGTTCTTTAAAAATGTAAATGCATTCCCTGTAGATCGTGCAAATCCAGGACCGAGTACACTTAAAATTCCATCACGCTTATTAAAAGAAGGAAAAGTGGTAGGGATTTTCCCGAGTGGAACAAGATCGACAGAAGACGTTTCGTTAAAAGCTGGTGCTGTGACAATTGCGATGCGTTCTAACGTTCCATTAATACCGGCAGCTTATATTGGTCCATCAAGTGTAAAAGAATTAATAAAAGGAAAAAGAGCACAATTAATTTTTGGAGACCCAATTCAAATTGATGCTGAAGAACAAATAGATCGAAAAACAGCTATGAAAATGATGACAGATCAATTAAATGAGAGGTTTGAGGAGCTAAAGGAAGCTTTGCAATCAAATCAAAAGTAAGAAAAGACGACCGGGCATAGACGGTCGTCTTCTTCTATATAAAGGGGAAAGGGGACACAAAGTTATACAAGCGTAGCAGCGTAAATCAAAGTAGTAAGAAGAATCGAGCCGCTAGCTAATCCTAAAAAATCTAATTTGTTAAAAGTAATGTTGTTCATCGTATATTCTCCTTACTTGTTTAATGTAGAAGCAACAGCTTTTGCATCGATAAGAGCGGAAAATACCATGCCCATTGTATTTAAAAGATTGTTCGTTTTCATCTTGTTCATCATATTGATCCGCTCCTTTTCGAATAATGGTTGCCCTGTTTCTGACTTAATTGTATGAAATATCGCAAGAAGTAACTATCGAATTAGCTTACAGGAA
>NZ_JAKUFF010000055.1:0-31253 GCF_022663305.1 Bacillus cereus group sp. BfR-BA-01408
CGTCAAGCTTCTTATTACAGCCGTCTTTTCTAATAAACTTATAAAGGGGTTTTATCTAATGAAATTTAAAGTATTCTTTTTAACGATCACAATTCAAAAAACTAAGTTCTCGGACAGTGAGATATTGCATGACCATCAAATTAATAAAGCTATGGAAGATGTAAAAGAACGTCAAAGTCACTACTGTAGCCATCTATAATTCCTTTCGAAAGGAGGAATGTATCATGAAGTTTCACCTTTTCTTTTTAACAATTACAATCCAGAAAGAAATCTTTTCTGAAGATGAATTAAAACAAGAGCAACAATACAAAAAGATTATGGACGAAATTCGAAATCGTAGAAGCAAATACTACACTCACCTATAATCCTTTAAAATATAAAACTTGAAAGGAGTCGATTATGATGTTGATAGCACGTTGTAAGGAAATGATTTGGATAGTTCAGAGGGATTCCACATAGTTTTATTGGAGCTATATCATACAACTTTAACGTTATATTTGATGTGTAATAAATATACAATAAAATTGCATTTGTACACTTTTCAACATTGGGTTAATAAACAAAAGATACACCACTTAAAAAGCGGTGTATCTTTCTAAACATATACTATTTTCGATTACTTCGTTTCGTCTTAAACAATCTCACTAAGTTCGATACAACTGTTTTCGTTACTGCATACACTGGCACCGCCAAGATCATTCCGATAATTCCCGCAAAGTTACCTACCCCTAAAATTAAAATAATAATTGTTAACGGATGGATATTTAATTTTGAACTCATAATACGCGGTGAAATGATGTTGCTTTCAAATTGTTGTACAATTGTTACGATAATAATTACGTACAACGCTTGCATCGGAGATACGAACAAACCTACAATAACAGCTGGTGCTGCACCGATAAATGGACCTAAGTTAGGAATTATATTTGTAAATGCAGCTATAATTCCTAAAACAAAAGCGTACGGTAAATCAATAATTAAATAACCGATAAAAGTAAAAGCACCTACAAATATACAAACGAGCGCTTGCCCTTGAATATATGCAGATAATGTTTCGTTCGTTTCCTTAATGATACGAAGCCCTTCTTCACGGTATGACTCTGGTAATAAACTTACTGCTTTTCCTGGAAACGCATGTCCATCTTTAAACATATAAAATAAAATGAACGGTACTGTAAAAATAACTAATGCGACGTTCGTTATGATACCAAATAAAGCCGTTGCACTCGACGTAATTGTGTTTGGTATATCCTTTAAGTATTCAATTGCATTTTTTTCAATTGTTTCAATGGAAACATAGTTTTGCGTAGATAACCATTCAAACAATCTATGATGGGATAAATCTTGTATGTATAGTTTTCCCTCTTTTATATAGCCTGGCATATTTTTCACTAAATCCATTAGCTGTTGTGAGATCGTTGGAACAACTACCCCAACGCCAACCGCAGTTAATGTTATGATAAAAAGATATAACAGTAAAATCGCTAAATTTCTAGGTACTTTTTTCTCCTCTAAAAAGACTAACACCGGATTAAATATGAAGTATAAAAATAACGCGATTAAGATTGGGAAAAACAGCGTTGATATGAAGATACCAATCGGTTGAAATAGAAACGATATTTTTGTGCAAATAAATATGATCGCTACAACCATTAGCACTTCTAATGTCCAAAAGTGCACTTTCGATTTCAAAAAAACGTCCTCCTTTAAACTAGCACTTCTCTTCATTGTACCAAAATAAGTAACAATTTCACATAATATTTTCCTTTACAATATTCCAAAATACCAATAAATACACTACAATGAGATTACATACAAATTTGCAGGTAAAGGTGATAAAAATGACACAATGCATCATTTGCAGAAAAGATACGAAAGAACTTAGTGAACAATATGTCATCCCAGAAATATTATGTGGATATTATTTCACAAACTCAATTTGTGATACTTGTTATGAACAAATGACAACAAATATTGATCGCCCCTTAATCCGGCATAAATTAAGTCAGTTTAAGATTGAACACATGAAAAAACAGATTGACTCCCCGCTCTATACGAATGAGCATGGTGAGGAACTTGCAGCGGCTGAGACGGATGTTGTTGAAGTAAGTGACGAAATACTTTATTCCAATGCATTAATTATGAAACTATGTAAAAAGCACGATATTTCACTACATAATGAAATTTGGAAAGAAGAACGTGTAACGAAAGTAGCTAGCTCTATTCAACGTGAATTACTTTTAGATAACCGTAAGTATAAAATGAGTGTATTAAAAATGGCTTATACTTTCGCTGTACAAGCAGTCGATGGCTATTTTGAAGATCCAGATGCGATTGATATTTCTAGCATCCTATCAAATGCCGACTTCATGGAATTAAAAGAAAAGAGCATTGTTCGTGATTTAAGCAAAAGTTCTTTATGGAATACATTAAATACAAATAGCGAAAACCACTACTTTATTTTATTAAGTGATAAAGATGGCCTGTTCTGTTTCATTCGTCTATTTGATATTTTTGATGTTGTCGTTCATTTATCAGAAAAGAGATATGAACTTCCTTCACCAATTGTCGGCGTTAATGATGTAAATAAGCAAGAATTTTACGTTCAAACTTTAAAACAGTATATGGACGGGCTCTTTAAAGAAAAGTCACCTTCTATTTAATTAGAAACAGAACATACGGTCTCCTTTCTTGATGAAAAGACACTGTGTTATAATAAGTATGAAAAGAACAATACAATCACATAAACCAATTATAAATTGTATATAAATAAAAAAGACTAGTGTGCGGCTACACACTAGTCCACGTAACTTAGCAGATTGGATTGTTCATTTATCCTATTTGTTTCTTACAAACAAAACAACCCACATTCTATTGGCATAGGTGGGTTGTTATTTTTTGAGCTTGTCTATTAAAACGACGACGAATGTTAACAATGCAACGAGAAACAGTCCACCTTGCAGTAACAACGCTATTTCACTCACTTATTATCACCCCCCTCCTAGTTGGAGAAGTGATAATTGAACAACCAACCGTACCTTAAGTTACTATTTAATTTTATCATATTTTCTAATAGTTTACGATGAAAACTCGCAAGTCATTTACTTGCGAGTTTTTTACCCCGTATTAACAGGCAGTAAACAAAATGAAGCAAAACATAGGTGAAACTGCCTCTAAATACCCAATTGGTGAAGGCTAATAATCCTTTGGGACAATTCACCCAAAGGATGAAAGCTTCCCTTTATTTCTCACTATTTTTTTAATGCATATGCATCAGCTATCATTTCACCAACAATTTTATTTTCTTGCTTCTTATCTTCCTTCAATAAAGGAAATAACAGTTCTGCCACTTCATATGCCTCTTCTAAATGTGGATATCCTGATAAAACAAATGTATCAATTCCTAAAGCTTCATATTCTTTTATTCTATTTGCTACTGTATGCAGATCTCCAACAAGCGCAGTACCTGCACCACCTCTTACAAGCCCGATGCCAGCCCATAAATTAGGACTTATCTCTAACGACTCTCGTGTACCTTTATTTAAATGGGTCATTCGTTTTTGACCAACTGAATCATATCTTGCAAATGTCTTTTGAGCAAGCTCAATTGTCTCATTATCTACATATTGAATTAAACGTTCTGCCTCTTCCCACGCTTCTTCTTCTGTTTCTCTTACAATTACGTGTAACCTGATGCCAAATCGTACTGAACGCCCCTTCTCTTCTGCCAGTTTTCTTACTTCCTCTATTTTCTCCTTCACTTGCTCTGGCGGCTCTCCCCACGTTAAATATACATCACTATGTTCTGCTGCAACTTCCTTTCCAGCAGTGGATGATCCTCCAAAATATATAGGAGGGTATGGCGTTTGAACTGGTGGGAACACAACTTTACTATCTGTAACTTTAATATGTTTTCCTTCTAGTGAAATGGTCTCACCTTGCAAAGTCGATTTCCAAACTTTTAAGAATTCATCAGCTGCTTCATACCTTTCATCATGTTCAAGATATAATCCATCTCCTTGTAATTCAACTGGATCCCCTCCAGCTACTACATTAATAAGTAACCTCCCGTCTGAAATTCTATCAAATGTAGAAGCCATCCTCGCTGCAACTGTCGGTGACATTAGTCCTGGTCTAACTGCTACTAAAAACTTTAATTTCTCTGTCTCAGCTGCAAGTGCCGATGCAAGTACCCATGGATCTTCACAACCTTGACCAGTTGGAAGTAACACACCTGTATATCCTAAATAATCGGCTGCCTGTGCAACTTGTTTATAATAACCATACTCAGCTGCTCTTCCTCGTTTTGTCGTTCCTAAATATCGACCATCTCCATACGCCGGAATAAACCATAATAATTCCATACCTTTACACACCCCTTATTTATGTTGAAACATACACTAAAATACTCTATATAAATTACCCCTAATAATTTATATGTTAATTTCCTATCTCTCCTTTAAAATTATCTCTCCATCTTAAAAACTTCACTTCTAGTAAACGAACAAGTGAATCAGAAAACTTCCCAACGAATGCAAAGATAATAATACCGACAAATACAATATCTGTATTTGAAAATTGCCTTGCATCCATTATCATATAGCCAATACCTTCTGTAGATCCCATAAGTTCTGCTACTACTAAACTCACCCATGCAACTCCTAATGATAATCTTGCTCCTAGTAAAAGGTTAGGTAATGCGGCAGGTAAAATTAATTTTGTAATTAATTTTCTTTTACTAAACTCTAACACTCTCGCAACATCAAATAACTTTGAATCTACACCTCGTATTCCTAGAAACGCGTTTACGTATAAAGGAAAAAATGCACCATCTGCAATTAATAACACTTTCGATGTTTCACCAAAACCGAACCATAATACGAAAAGCGGTGCAACAGCTAAGTGAGGCACAGTTCTTAACATTTGTACTGAAGGATCTAAATATTGCTCGCTTCTCGTTGAAAACCCAACAATCGTTCCTAATATAATTCCTAGACTCCCACCAATAAAGAAACCAGCCGCAGCCCTGAATACACTGATACTTAGATGACCGTATAACTCTCCTGTTTTTATAAGTTCTTGGAAAGCTAGAAATATATGTAATGGCGTTGGTAATACTGTTTTAGAGACTAAATCGAATACGCCAGCTAACTGCCAAATAATTAATACGACAATTGGTATCGTAATCGCTCTTACTAACACTTTTACATTTGTCTTTCGCACTTTTTTTACATTGACATTACTTTTGCCAATCGTTAAACTCGCCCTTTTCACAGCAGCCTTCGTATTTTCCAATTTACAAAACCTCTTTTCATTTCGCCTTTATTGCTTTTTCTACGAAAGAATTATCTACAACTTTATCTGTTTTGATTTCTTTCTTTATAGAACCGAGCTTATATTGAAAATCTGCTGTCTGTTGCTGTTCTGCAACTATTTCTTTCGTTACCGGAACTAAGATGGGTTTGTCGTGATTAAACACTTCTTTTACAATATCTGCATCTATTTTCTTTGCAGAAGTGTATATTTTTATTGCTTCATCCAAGTTTTCATCTTGCCATACACGTGCTTTTTCATATACTTTAAGGAATTTCTCCACTAATTCTGGATGCTCTTTCGCAAATTTTGTTCTCGCAATTAAAAACTCTGGGGAAGATACGTTTAATTGTTCACCATCTGTAATCACCTTCGCTCCTTTATTTACCGTATGTAACGATATGAAAGGATCCCAAATCGCCCATGCATCTACTGATCCTGATTCAAATGCTGGCTGCGCTTCATCTGGTTGTAACTGAATGACATTTACATCTTTTGCATTGATACCTTCTTTATCAAGCGCTCGATACAATAAATTAAATGCGCTACTTCCTTTTGCTACTGCAATTTTTTTACCTTTTAAATCTTTTACACTCGTAATCTTGCTATCCTTTTGTACAAGAATGCCTGTTCCTTTTCTCGCATAACTCGTATTAGCAATTTCAGTAAATTCAATACCTGCTGCTTGCGCGGAAATAACTGGAGAGTTGCCGACTTCACCAAAGTCTAATCGATTTGATGCGATTGCCTCAAAATAAGGAGGTCCGCTTTGGAACTCTGTCCACTTCACCTTAACTCCTTCTTTTTTAAACTCCTCTTCAAACCATCCTTTTTTCTGTGCGAGTAATAGTGGACTTAATCCTTGTTGAATACCAATTTGTACTGTTACATCTTCCTTCTTACTACTTGCTGTGCTTTTTTCACATCCGAATAAAAAGAAAGAAATAGCTAATGCAAAAGAAAGAATTTTGATTTTTTTATACATATACTCACCCTTTCCCTATATACTTGTTTGAATTAGTCCCCCGCGTTCAAACTGCTGTAATACTTTCTTTCGAATTTCTTGGAATGACTCCGAAGTTTTACTACGCGGATAAGGTAAATTATTTTCAATCACTTTATGTATTTTTCCAGGCTTTGCACTCATGATGACAATTCTGTTTGAAAGATATATTGCTTCGTCTATATCATGTGTAACGAATATCATTGTCGTCTTTTTTTGTTCCCAAATGTTGAGCAGTACTTCTTGCAAATGACTTCGGGTAAATGCATCCAGTGCTCCAAATGGCTCATCAAGTAACAATACATTTGGATCTCTTAGCAACGCTCTTGCAATCGCAACACGTTGTGACATCCCGCCTGATATTTCTTTCGGATATGATTTTTCAAAACCATCTAGTCGAACAATTTCAACCCATTCCTTTACCTTATCCTTCACATACTTATCTTTTAATGACAAATCAGCCGCAATATTTTCTTCCACTGTAAGCCACGGAAACAATCGATGCTCTTGAAATATAAATCCTTGCTTCTTACTCGGTTTTGTTATACGCTCTCCGTCAATAATGATTTCTCCTTCAAAATCGCTGTCTAAGCCTGCAATAATTTTTAATAGTGTACTTTTTCCGCAGCCACTCGGACCAATTACTGTAACAAAATCCCCTTTCTCTAATTGAAAATTAATATTCTCTAATACTTGAACAGTACGAGTTTGTTTCGAAAAATATTTTGATACTCCATCAATTGAAACAGTCACTTCTTCGCCTCCTTGAAATGATTCATCTAAATGAACCGATTCAGTATTTATGCAATAAAAAAACCAAAGGCATTTTATCAATAGATAAAATGCCTTTGGTTTCTCCAATCAGCAATACGTAATAGAATTAAGTACATATTATACAAATATTTCCGATAAGTCAACTGGGTTTTGTTAAAAAATACATATGGTTCGTTTGAACATCCTTATTGTTATTTATTTTTTATGGTTCTTAATCCACTGTAACCAATAAGAAAACTCACATGCCAAATGCATTTGGTGCGATTTAATAAGGCTATTAGGACAAAGTGCTGGAAACTCTACAACTAGACTTACTTCTATACCAGTATCTGTATCTTTGAATTGATGTCGAACTCCACCAATAGTAGTACCGTCTTTCATACGTGCAACACCTGTTGATTGGTATTGATAAGACTTATCTCTAGGTGTCTTCAATCCCGTTTCGTCACCAAAAACAATAAAAAATTGAACTGGAAATGGAGAATTACCAGTTGTTTCGATAACTTCTAATTCATTTTCCCCAAACGGTCTTAGTACATAGTGATCAGGACAAGCTGACAAGTTCACCTGATTATTTTCACGTGATTGTTCAAGCATAAAACTGTCAATCCCATTTATCGCTTCTTCTGCTGTAATCCCATCTAAATAAATACTTGTTTTTGAAAATTTCCGTCTATTACCAGATAAAACTGTAGCGATACGCATACCCATTTCACTTAATTTAAGTTTAGACTTCAACTTATCATACATTTCATCGTATGAATAATTTAATTTTAGTTCCGTTAGTTTTTTTATCATAACGTCTGTATCATTTAATTCTTGCTCTTTATGTCCTAATGTATTTAAAACTTTTTTAATACGTTCTCTTTTCCATTTTGTAAGTTGTTCATTCGAAATATTGTTTCCATCGATCATAATCTTCATATACATTCTCCTTCTCTTTGATCATATCGTAGTGTATTTAATACTAAATTAACCATTTTTTGCTTCGTATCTAAATTCAAATTCACCTCTGAATGAGCAACACTGCTAAGACCGTATAAAATAAAACCTGAAGCTAGTAATGAGTTATCAGTATTAAAAATCCCCGTTTTCATCCCTTCTTCAATCACTTGTCGAATTAATGGCTGAATTCGCGTGAATAATTTCTGTTCCAGTTGAAAATGTTGTTCTGTCTGAAAAGAACTCACATTTTTATAAGGCGCTAATTTTTCAATAAATGTCCAAAATATATTTAGAGAATCTTCCATCTTTTGCATGACAGACCGTTCATTTGAAATTAGTACTTCTTCGATTAACTTCATATTTTTCACAATAAAATCATTTAACACTTCATCAACAAAGTTATCTTTAGACTTGAAGTAATAATAAAATAAGCCTGTTGCTACACCTGCATGATTCACAACATCTTTTATGCCAAATCCTTTCATACCATTTTTCATATATAGTTCAAAGCCAATATCCATTAACTCTTGTCGTCTTATATCTGGTTCTTTTGATATTCTTTTCATAGGCCATCTCCTACTAAGTTTGTCCTCGACTGAATCTGATTCAATCATAAACGACTGAACTATATTCAGTCAATATTAATTTCCACAAAAAAGAGTAATCCCAAGAAATATACATCTAACCTTAGACTTATCAAAAAAGTTAGATTATATAACTTGAGACTACTCAATTTCATTAAACACGTATTCTATTTTCAAATCGATTACACTTTAGTTTAACCTCACTCTTTCTGTTTCTACAATCATTTGAGGAAGGGTCTTTTGAATTATTTCCTCTAATACATTAAGAGCTTCATTCACATAACCATCCTCAAACTCCTCTAAAGACTCAGGCAACTCATCCTCATCTAAAATAAAATATTCTCCACTTGGAAGTACCAAAATATCAATAATTAAATCTTCAAATGACACTAGTTCATCTGTTATTTGCGTATTTTTTACAACATTAAAATAAGAGCCTACATACATTCCATCCTTATCTCTCCATATGTATAAATTGTACGGACGATCCTCCCAGTAGTATGCAATGGTGTAACTGCCTTTCGGGATTGTTAAACTTGAATCATGTGTATTCATCGTAAATGAATACTGAACCTCATGAAATAACACGATACTTCGCAACTGCTTTTCAAGTAATAAACAAGTGTGTTCTACTGTTGTCGAGTCATATCGTATTTTTCTTTCTATAATTTCACTTTTGGATGTTAGTAATTTATTCATTCTTTGTTTCCCCTTATGCTATTTCTAGCTTTATTATATCGGTTTATATAGTCATAAAGAAGTATTTGGTCTCCAAGTACACAATAAAACTCCCTCTTATTTTAGAAGGAGTTTTTCACTGTCCATGCTTCATATTTTTTCACTTCTAATGGAAGCTCATTTGTTTTCAGCCATTCTACTGCACTACATACAAGTGGAGATGAATTGTCTTCTGTAATGCTTTCTATAGAAACCCATCTCGCTCCTAAAGAATCTTGACCTTCAAATTGTTTTGGTACTATGATTTTCCCTGCACTCTTTTCAACATCATACAAAACTGCAATATGGTGTACATGTGTATAATCTTTAAACTTTGAAGGGTATTAAAAATCAACCGTACCTACTTGCTTTATAACCTTTACTTCTAATCCAGTTTCTTCTTTACATTCCCTATGGAGTGCCGATAACAACGACTCCTCTTCATTTAAGCTCCCTCCAGGTAGATCATATCTGTTCTTATATGGACCTTTAATTTTATCTATTACTAATATGTTATTGTTTTCGATACAAATGCCATACACACCAAACGTACGATGAAAATTAGTAGCATTATTCATGGTTCAATTTCTCCGTCATCACATCATAAAAATTCCGTTCCTCATCAACATTTAAGTGAACACGACTTACTGTTTTAGAAAACCCATATAACAATTGTACTTTCGCCGGCTCTTTAAGTATAATTTCAAATGTTGGAGGTTCCTTTATAAATTCCATCACCGTTGCGTCAAGAACCTCTTTCTCTTTCTTTAAAAGTTCTCCTTTATAGAACGTAATCTTATCAATTTGTGTAAAAGGTATAATAATTTTCTTTCCTAATCCGATTTGAATGATTATCTTTTTTTCCGTAACAATAATTGGATTTTTACGCATTGCTTGTATTTCAGCTAAAAAATAAAACATTGCATATACGTTTAAAGTAAGTAACACCCATGCTACAACTGGATTCCATTGATGAAACAAATAATGAAAGCCGATACTTTCTATTAAGGTCGCATGGATGATCATAATATATACACCTATTGCGCCAGTCTTTTTGTGATATGAGTATACGTATTCACCTTCTGGTACTTTTTCACGCCACGATAAAAATGCATAATAGATTAACTTACACTCTGTTACAATAATATCTACTAATTTATTTCTTTTCATAGCAGCGTCAAACGCAGCATCAATTGCATAAGAAAATGAAGAATACTCACTTTTATATTCTTTATATTTTTTTATTATGTTAGGAAGCTTTCTAACAATTTTATATAGAAGGAATAACTCTACACATACAAAAGCAATTTCTCCTGCAACTATAATATAAGAAACGTATGAAAAAGCTTGTAAATAGTCGCTTGGAATAATAAATCTTGCAAATATATAACCAGCTATTACGACAGGGAATATATACGTTAACGAGTATCTTTTTCGAATAATAAAGAAATACGTAATGACCGGAATTACAAACATACAATCTAATAATGACCCAAGAACAACTTCTTTCGGAGTAGCTGGTACAATCGGAAGAGCATACAATAAATAGTTTGATAATAAGATTAAAGATACGAGTCCAATCCATATACCTTTTCGCCTTCGCGAAAGTGTGACACTCATACTTTCACTCCTCTATTTAAAAACCTCGTTTAAATGGTCTTTATAAAATGAAATAGCCCGTTCAAACTCTTTAACTTCTTCTACTTTTACGACTGTTTCAAGTAATAATTTCATTGCGGATTCATGATCGTTTACGTTATATTTCGCTAATGACAAAAATACTTTCATCACATCATTATCTGGAAACTGCTGCAAACCTGTTTCTAAAACAGTAATTGCTTTATCATACTCGCCTATACAACGATATGTACTACCAAGACCGATATATGCGCCGCAAAGTGACTCCCCTTCAAGACCGTTTGCAATTGCCTGTTCATAATACGGCATAGCTTCTGTTTCAAGACCCATTACATCATGTATCCAGGCACATTGATAAAGTACTTCTGCATCCCTCGTAAAGTTTGTTAATCCGATGAGTATCTCTTTAGACTGCGCATATTTCTTTTCTTTCCGGAGTTTAATAGCTTGCTTTAATAAATGTTCCATAGAATTCACTCCTCACCAATTATTCTATGTATCCATATTGAATGGTTAACGTTTGTGTAAAAGTAAAATTCCCATAAATTAAAGTTTCGCTTACCAATATATACTATGCGGATTCACTCTTATCCAAATACTTAAAATTATAAAACAGTAACGCGATTACATAGTACTTCTAACCTTTTGACAATTTCTTTCGCTGTTTCATCTTTTCCATTACATAACTGCCCTTTACCGTCTTGTCCAATTACGTAGTGCATTGCTCCGCGCGAATATAAAGAATGTGGTGAATTTGCAATCATTACACTCGCCTTCGCTTCTTCCATTCTATTTTTCGCTCTTTCAAACAGTTCTTCTTTATTTACGTCACTTTCAAGTTTAAAGCCAACGAGTACAGTTTCTGGATCCCACTCTTTTATTTGTTTTAATACTTTCGGTGCCTTTTGAAAATGTATAATTGGCGCTATATCACTTGAGATTTTTCCATTCATATCAAGAACATTGCCCTCTTGATCACAAATCTTGTCCACAATCCAATCAGATCCAGCCGCTGCCATAATAACCGCATCGACTTTTTCATGCGTAATGATACTCTTCATTTTATCTTGTAAATCAACAATTCCTTCAAATGGGTGTAATTCTAATTGATTGTTTATATCATTCGGTTTCTCCGCAAAATAACCATGTAAATATATAACATAGGCCCCTTTACTTATAAGTTCTTCGGCGATTATTCTTCCAATTGTTCCTTTTGCCATATTCGTATGACCACGAACTTGATCCCATTTTTCTAAACAACCACCGCTTGTAATTAATACCTTTTTCCCCTTCATTGTAACCATCCCTTACTAATTTTTCTTACGAAACCATTCTGTTCCAAAATCAACTATATCACGTTGTTTCATAAGACGGCACTTTGCGTTTCCTATTTTCCCTATTTTCACAGTTCCCTTTTGCTCAAATTCCACACCAATTTCTACAAATTTGTCAGAATCGTAATCCATATCAACAAATTCTTTCCACACTCTTTCACCATTTTCTATAATGGGTGCCCCTACTTTTATTAACTCACACGCACCAGAACGTACTTCTGATAAATGTACAGAAGTATTGGAATCATATCCAACACCAATTAATAATATGTATCCGTCTAAATCGTATATTTTTCTTAATGGAGATTCTTCTCCTAAACTCATTGATAGTGACTGATTCATCGTTATTTCTTCTGCATGTCTTCCCCATGCAGCAAAACTTCCTAATGGATGGTTACTACGTACTACATTCGGATATGTACGAAAACATTCAACTACTTTTCCCATTGCCCTTGTTGGCGTTATATGTGGCTCAAATGCTGGGACGTTATCCCGAATAATTTGCCACCATTCTTCAGGTACAGGTGGTCTTGACCAATGTTTCGGATCAGATAAATCCGAAGATTGAGTTGGCATAATGATCGTTCCCTCTTCTGTAATAACATTCATTAACGCCTCTACTACTGCAACTGCGCCTCCAGATACCCAGCCTATGGAACTTAACGAAGAATGTACAATAACTGTCATTCCTTTTTCTAATCCTAATTTTCTTAAATCATTTGTAATTGTTTTAATTGTATTTGGCAATGGCGTACTTGCCACTATTTCATTCATTTTCACGATTGTTCCCCCATTTTGTTTTAAACTACTACATACATATATTATCATATTTTTCTTAATTTTTAACTTAATCATTTTTATCTACACAAAAAATGGTAATAAATTAGTTTTATATAACAAAAGAAGCAACATGAAGGCGTTACATCACAGCAATAAAAACAATATATTTAAACGAAAGAGCCCATCAAAAATGATGAGCTCTTTGTTCCATTTATCCTTCAATTGTAACTCCAGTAAACATCGATAAGTTTCCCGTTATTTTCTCACCTACACGTAAAAATAAACCAGCAGCTCTCCCGCTAATACAGTGTGAACCAATTAATAGTTTACCAGTATACGGACCGTCCCATGTGTCAATTGTATAGTCAGGCATTTCTATGTATTGCTGATATATTTTCCGCTGTTCAAAGTAATACTCTGTTTTATCTTCAGCTAATAGTTCATTATTTTCGTATATAGATACTCCTCCGCCTTCACGGCCGTATAAAGGTTTAGATACATATGATTCATTTCGTTCTATAAACGGTTTATTTGTAAAATATGTCGGTAAAAAGTAGTTCTGAATGATTCCTCGCTCCTCTTCCTCAAAGAAAACTTCCTCTTCGTAAAGTTGCCATATTAATGCGAGTACACTTTTATTTTGCATAAGAAAAGCAGCTGGTGGATTAATGATTTTCACTCTACCTTGCGCAATATGATCTAAAAACTGGAGTCCAATTCTTTTCCCGTTTTTATCAGCATCTGAAACTAAATATTCAATTGGATATAGTCTATATAAATAATGAATTCGTTCACCATTTTGCGTATATATACCATCATCTGCAACGACAATATCTTGTATACCTATATAATCCGTTGATTGATCTAAACAATAACTTCTTAAAAATTGAACCGTTTGATGGTCTTCATCATGCCAATCATAACTCGTAAAATAAATCGTTTCTCTAGGATCTATACTATAGTCATGTTTAATTTGTTCCCACGCCTGCACAATATGCTCTTCTATATGATTTGGGTGATTTACATCGTGATAACGGCACAACACTTCATTTGCAACAGATGGCTCTAAATAACCTGTTGGTGTATCACAATTTACTTCTATTAACTTTATATCTTCACCATTTACGATAAAGTCAAATCTCGTAAAATATGAAAACAAACCAGTGTGTTTCATTCTCGCAATTTCCCATGTTTCAGCAGGAAATCCTAGTGTTTGAAAATCTTCTGCCGTATTGAGAATATATTGATACGTTCTATATAACACGTACATAATTTCTTCTGTTGCTTTCGAAATAGCAGTATATGTGTTTACAGGCATACGATACATACCTGTTGCCATATATTGATTCCATTCTTCATTTTCTAATAGACTCGGCCAAGTAAATCCATTCCGACCAGCCTCTTCCGCTAGTGAAAACCATACTTTCATATACTCTTTCTGCTCTTGTTCTGTATACATGATTCTATTATCCTTTCGTGTTATGATCCGGCTGGCGCTTTTGCGTTCCCAATTCCACTTGAACCTGAATTCACTTTTGGCGTTTGTGTCGTAGATGATTTTGGCGTATTTGTATCTGGCGTCGCTTTATTTGAGGAATTTGGCTGTTGTTTATTTAAATCCACTTTATTAGAAGAATTATTGTTGTTGCTATTAGTTCCACCGTAGTATCCTCCTCCACCGCTGCCACCAGTTCTACTTTGGTCTTTCTCACGATATGGAATAATATTATTTGCATACGGTTTCTTCATTATATTTGGTTTTGCTGTATAATTCATATTTGAAGTTCTGCTTGCTAATAAATATCCTGCTACGAATGGAAGTATCGGTAAATGTGAATTTTCATGATACGATGAAAATGATGGATTCATTTCCTTACATAACTCATCATTTTCTACATTTTCATTAGTAGGCGTTTTATCATCGCAATTTAATGTTTCTTGTTCATTTCCCTGTTTTGCACCATCTGTTTTAACAGCAGTACTTTCTTGTTGAGCAGTATCTTCTTCATAATCACCACATCCAGTTAATAAAAAAGATGATACCCCTATTGAAGTAGCAATTTTTATAAATTTACTTTTATCCATTCTCATGTGTTATACACCTAATTTCCATTATCTATATTTTTCCAGATACCTTTATTATATAATGTAAATGTTACTTTTTTCAAACTAAACACAATATATATTTGCATATTTTCGTACTATTTTTCCAAATAACAATGAAACCTTTCAATCCCCGGATATTTTTCTCCTAAACTTTGAATCTGAAAACCCATTTTCTTATAAAATTTTACTGCCTCAGCGTCTGTCTCTGCCTCTAGATACGTCAATTGATACATTCTTACTATTTCCTTTATCATTTGCACCGCTATTCCTTTATGACGATATTGCGGTACCACTGCTATGTGGCATATTCTCGCTTTATTTGCTCCGGTTATTTCAATACCTATGCAAGCCTTTTCCTCATATTTATGCAAAGTCCCTTTATTGCTTTCATAAAATAAAACTGCTTTCTTTTTGCTAGATTCACTTGGGCCGACTGCATACAGTAGTACATTTAATATGGGATCTTTCTCAATTTGTTTAACACATTGCAAATTCATATCATCATTCCTTTCTATGAAAAAAGATTAGCTCTTTATATAAAGAGCTAATCTCATCACGCAGTTATTTTTTCTTCTTTCTTCACAACGACCGCTACATAACTATGTAGTATCATTCCGATAATAACGAGGCTCATACCAATCCAAGATAAAGATGACGGAATTGGTGCAGATAACAAGATAAGTTCTCCTACTAGCGCAAATAAAACCTCACCGGACTGAGTCGCTTCCACTGTTGCTAGTTTTTGTGGATCATCTTTTACAAGATCTGTCGCAAAGAAGAATAATACCGTTGCGATTAAGCCAGAACTAACTGCTACAATAAAACATTGAAAAACTTGACTACTTGACGGTAGTCCGCCTGTTGATACTTCATAACCAGATAGTAAAAACCAAAATGGTAAACTGGCTAAAGTCATACCGAGAACTCGCTGGAATACATCTAACTCCCCTTTACAAACTTGCATCATTTTTCGATTTCCAAGAGGATACGCAAACGCTGCAATAAGTACAGGAACGACACATAAAACAGTTTCACGAATTCCTAATGAAGAAGCATGTTCTACTTGCATAAGTACAACACCGCATAAAATAATACCCGACATAACTAATTCCTTCATTGGGAGTTTTTTATGTAATGGATCTACCGCAAAAAATGGTGTTAATAAAATCCCTGCGACGATTGTAATTTGCCATGTTGATGCAACGAGCCAACCAGGTCCAAAAGCTCCGGCAAAACTAAGTGGTGCATAGAAGAGACCAAATCCAACGATACTCCAAACTAACCATTCTTTCGGATTGTTTTTCATATATTGAAAGAGTTGCTTTAAGTTTCCTCTATACATGACAATAAGTAAAAGCATCGGAACCATAAAGTAGTACCGTAATGATGCACTCCAAATCCAGCTTCCACCTTCTAAGTCCATCGCCCGGTTTAAAACGAAGGTAAAGGCAAAGAAAAATGATGCCAATATCCCTACTGCTATAGCTTTCATTATAAAACCCCTTGTTCAGTTTCTTCTTACTACTATACAACAATTTAAATATAATTAAAATTCAAATTTTTCATCTCGCGTGTATCTAGCTCTATATAGTTTTCTTAACTGACTAATATGAGCTTGATGGTACCGATTATGATCAGCTATGTGCCATATCCCCCACCTTATAGTCGCATTTTCTCCCTTTTCATAAAGTGAAACTTTAATCAGTGGGGGTTTTCTTCATCCCCCACTGATTATTAGTTGAACCAATCGGACTTTTATGGGCAGTTGATCCCCCTCCTAACTTCTTTGCTTTCGCTGCATTTTGAGGTGGGGGTCTTACTGCCCATTAAAGTCGGATAAAAAACTTCTCGTGTTAAATCATTTTCTGTTAGTTTCATACATTCCTCATAAAACATATGTTGCACAACTTCATAATTTTGCATTAATTGTTGCAACGTCTGTTTTCTTAAACTTGGCAGCTCTCCTGCTTCATTTAACATAGGTCCATATATATTTTCAAGTGCGAGCGGAATTGCTTCTCCTTTTAATCGGTACACCCAATGTAAATCGACAACTGCTAAATGTTGAAGTAGTTGTCCAATACTATTTTCATTATTTTCTGTCCCTTTAAATGACAGTTCTTTCTCATCAGTACCTTCTACTAACTTTTGCAGTCGTTTAAATGTATCCGTAACCGTCGCATACAAAATCGCAACTTGCGGGTTCATATTTCTTTGCAAAAGTAGATCTTTCATATGAAACTCCCCCCTTACAAGAACAACACCATATGTTCATCATCACTATACACACCATTCATCTTTATAGCTCTTTTTTCAATCCCATACGTTTTAAAGCCCATAGATTCATACAACTTTTTTGCTGGCTCATTTGTGGAAACAACACCTAATGTCAATTGTTCCAAGTCCATTTCTCTTGCTCTTTCAATTGCCTTACGTATTAACTCACGTGCAAGGCCACTTCTTCGATTGCTTACATCTACATACATCGCAACGATATGCCCTTTATGTTTATACGCCTCTTTCTCTTCTGTTAGTAAAGTAACAACTCCAACTAATTGATTCTCTTCATTAAAAGCACCAAATGTACAACTAGTAGCAGCTGATAAATTACTTTCCACTCGCTTAATAGGATTTTCCTGACGAATCGCCTCTTCATAAGTTGTTACAAATGCCTCAGGGTTTACTTGTAATGCTTGTAACCGTAAGTCCCAATATTTTTTTGCATCTTCTTTCGTAAGTAATCGAATCATATTTCTCTATCCCCTTTTAATTAACATAATATTTTTATAAGCTACTAATTAAAGATTGATATTCTTCTCTTAACATACTATAACGATAGCGATGAATGAACTGACCTTTACGTAATCGATCATTTCTCATTAACCCTTCGCATACAAAACCAGCCTTTTCATAGCTCTTTCTAGCTTGAAAATTATCTTCATCTACACGTAGCCATACTTTTTCTAATTCAAATTCAAAGAATGCTATATGTAACATACTATATAGGGCTGCTATTCCATACCCTTTACCCCAGTATTCTTTATTACCAATCGCGATTCCCAATTCTGCATTTTTATTTGTTTTATCAAAGTTTTTAAGATCTACCCATCCAATATGTATGCCGTTCTCTGTAGTGATTGCTCTTTGTTCATAACCATTTTTTCGATTTATACATGCTTCAATCCATTTTTTTGTATCTTCACGAGTGAACGGTGGATATTGATCTGGTACAACTAAATGTTTTGTTACTTTTGTATCTAATGACCATTGATATCGGTCTTCTACATCATCTAGTGTCAGTTCTCTTAATTGAACGAATGGTATATTCATTGTATTATCCCCCTTTTACTTTCCTATAGAAAACCCTTCGAACATTCTTCCTCCATACTGTTCTAACGTTTTTTCTACAAAAGTAATTAATTTTCTTTTCTCTCCTGTTTTATAAAAATGATCGAATGCTGTTACAAATTGATCTGCGTATTGTTCATCATATCTTCTAAGTACCCTTATAAACCATTTTGAACTTCCAAGCCATTTACCATTTACTCTTAATACATATTCATGTAATAAATCAGCTAATAAATTCGCGATAAACAACTCTTCTTCTCTTTTTGATGCACCAATAAAATCATCCAAAGTATCTGTAATAAAATAACGCTTCTGCTCCATCATTTCTTCCGTCCATTTAGCTGGCCCTTTATTTAGTAACTCATTCGCTTCGCTTTTTAATTTCTCAACAATTTCATTTTCCCCTTTTAATACAATACCTTCTGCAACTAATTGTGGTAACGAAGGTCTTCCGCGGTCACAATCTATTTTAAAGAAGGTTTTTAACGTTTCAAAATTATGTACAAATACCTCAACTGGCCACCCATTACTATAGAAAGATTCTCGATAACAAGACATTAAACTTTGATCAACTATTACAATGTCCAAATCAGATGTTTTTGTCGCTTCTCCTCTTGCAACACTTCCTCCAAGTAAAGCTACATCACAATCCGGAAATTGTGATGTAATGATGCTTTTTGCCGCTTCCATTGCTTTCATAACCGTTCCCCTTTTCTTATTTCACTTTCTTTTTTTCAGCTCTTTCTCTCGCTTTTTTTATATACGGCTCTGCGTCTGGTGTTTTGCATGACGTTGCCCCGTGATCAACGTGTACTTTTCCAATTTCACGTGCAATTTCAATCGCTGCTTGCTCTAAGTCTTCATTACGAATTCCTATCGCGATTAAAGCACGATTCATCGCTTCTGTTTTTCTATTTTTTTCATTATGTATATTTACTTTAATTTCTTCTAAATACGGAGAGAAGAAATCGTCTTGTAACGTTTTATTTTTCATCGCTATATTTGCTAATAAAGACCAGCCTGCTCTTCCAATCCATTCATCATCACACTTTGTCCATTCTTCCATTTTTTCTATCGCGATTGGCGACGTACAAATAGCCGTCATTAAAACATCCATTAAACAATAATAATCAACTTCCTGTACCCATTTATTTAGCAGTTCTGTCGTAACTTTCTTTGGATCTAAAATCATTGTTGCTAATGTCATTGCATCCATATTTTTTGTTTCCCATAATAAAATTGCTAAATCATGATCTTTTTTTATTTTCTTTTTTAACAATTTTAAATTAGCAAAACTAACTCCGAATAGTGGCTCTTTCGCTCCGTGGTTTTTATACGTTTTACGATTCTGTTCTGTTCCGTATTCCTCTAGTTGCTGCATTACTTCTTCAAGTAACATATGCCCACCTCTTTATCTTTTCTGTTGACTTCATATATGTATGTACGATATATTCTACATTACTTTTTGGTTTTCCTATATTTATTTTTCAAAATACGGTATGTGAAATTTTGTAGATGCGTTTTAATGCAACAGGCACACTCTTCGTCAGCATTCTCTGTATAACTCACTCATTGGGTTTATTATATATAGCAACAAACTACATGCATTTTCATTCCATCCTTGTTTCATTTTAGTAAACCAGCAAAATATTGAAATCTTGCATACTTTTGGACAAACTTTTTTGCTCTTGTAAAAAAGTTTTTTTGCAATTACCTCCCTATAATTGCTAATATAGTAGAGTAGAACTTTTATAGAGAGAAGGAAAATTATGCACAATGGAATTCGAATGACAACTTTAGTGAAAAGGGCTATGTTGATTTGCGCGGGGGTATTATTTACATACGAAGCGGCCTTAGGATCAGCACATACTGCTCTAGCGAGTACAGAGGATGAAGCAAAATCTGTTCAACTTGTAAGTGAAATTCAATCATCTCTTGCACCGAAAGAAGCTCCAAAACAATATAATGGGCAAGTTAGAAAAGTAGCTTACTTAACATTTGATGATGGTCCTGGAAAATACACAGCTGAGCTTTTAGATATGTTAAAGAGAGAAAATGCAAAAGCAACATTCTTCCTTATTGGTTCAAATGTAAAAGCTTTCCCTGATCTTGTAAAACGTGAAGATGCTGAAGGCCACTACGTTGGGATGCACAGTATGACTCATAACTACAAGAAGCTTTACACAGAAGGTCATTATGTAGATGAGATGAAGGAAGATCAAGGCTTAATCGCTGGCGTTTTAGGCAAATCACCAGTATTAACTCGTCCGTCTTACGGATCAATGCCAGGATTAAATGAGGCTCTTCGCAACAAAGTTGTTGAGAATGGCTTAAAAGTTTGGGATTGGACAATCGATTCTTTAGACTGGAAGTATAACAAAATGCAGGTTGATGCTGCATCAGCTAAAATTGTAGAAAACGTTCTAAATGGCGCTAACAAGCCAACAGAAGTTATCCTTATGCACGATATTCACCCACAATCCGTAAAAGCAGTACCTGGTATTATTAAAGGACTGAAAGAAAAAGGATATGAATTAGAAGCCTATAGTGAGAACGAACACTTCCCATTAAACTTCTGGCATGATAATCGTATGTAATGAAAAAGACTTGATTTCCTTTATTTAGGAATCAAGTCTTTTTATCGTTTTAGAATTATTCCTCGTATATTCCGCTCAAACTCCCCCTTCTCTAATATTAATAAAAATTCAAAATCACATGAATTTAACTTAAAAAAATCACATGTTATACTATAATCTAGTTTAAATAAGTAGGTGCCATATGATCGTTTATACAGTACAAACTGAAGAAGCTTGGAAGCAATTTAAGAAAGTTGGTTATTTAGAAGGTAATAAAAAATTCATTGATCAAGACGATTTATATTCATATGACTGGATGGTGCGCGTTGCTAAAACAAGATTGCCTCATTACGAAGGTAACTATCCTATTTGGGTCTGGGAAGCAACTCATTACCCAAACCGAAATCATAAAGCTTGGGGTAAAAAAAATTCAAAAATGGTAATTATGGATTGAATATACAAATTCAATCCTATTTTTTATATTATCAACACTTTAGCACATATTACTCTTAAGGAGTGATGTGTATATGGATTTTCTTTCAGCCGAATATTTGTCAGCCTTGCTTGCCATTATTGTAATTGATTTAGTGCTAGCCGGTGATAATGCCATTGTAATTGGATTAGCAGCAAGACGATTACCGAAAGATCAACAAAAGAAAGTAATTATATGGGGAACTATCGGGGCAATCGCGATTAGAGCTCTCGCCACTTTAGTTGTCGTTTGGTTGTTAAAAATACCAGGGTTACTTCTAATTGGTGGTGTACTTCTTATATGGATCGCTTACAAATTAATTGCTGAAGGCAAAGATCATGATATTAAAGCAGAAGAAGGTTTTTGGTCTGCTATTAAAACCATTATCATTGCTGATGCATTAATGGGCATTGATAATGTCCTCGCTGTTGCTGGAGCTGCGCATGGCAATTTTTCTTTAGTAATCATCGGGCTATTGGTTTCAATTCCAGTAGTAGTTTGGGGCAGTACATTAATTTTAAAATGGGTCGACCGTTATCCTATCATTATTACAATTGGAGCAGCTGTTTTAGCTTATACTGCCGCGAAAATGATTGTGGATGAAAAGTGGTTCACTGCATTTTTCGAAAGTAACCCTTTCATTAAATGGGCATTCATCATTATTGTCATTGCTGGTGTAGTGTTCTTTGGAAAGATGAAACAAAAGACTAAAGATGTTTCTATATAATAACAACGTTCTATTTATAAACAAAAGCGCCACTCATATGAGTAGCGCTTTTTAATATTTATTTCGTTTCCCCATCTTCAGTCGTCTTTACCTTCGTTTTATTTTTATCACGATGGTTATAGTTGTACTTTGAACGATCTACCGGTGTAAATCCTTCCGGTGTGTAGAATCGTAATAAGTCACCATTTACGACTTGGTCAGAGTATTTTAGTGATTTTTGAACCATTTGTTCATTTTGTTTTATTTCGTCTGTAAATTCTACTGGTTTTCCAGTCGTTGTATCATAGTATTTGCCGTTTAATGCAGTAACTGTTGGACTTACGTAGTTACCATTACGGAACGCAACGACTTGTTTATGATCTGGTGATAATAAATCTGAACCAAATTGAACATAATCTTTTGTATCTGTTCCAAGTAAGTGTAAAAGAGTTGGAAGAACATCAATTTCACCACCGTATTGATGTTGTACGCCACCTTTCACACCTGGTACACGAACGATTAAAGGTACACGCTGTAACTGTGCATTTTCAAACGAGTTAATTTCTTTACCCATTACTTTTGACATTGCTGCGTTATGATTATCTGAAATACCGTAATGGTCTCCGTACATAACGATAATAGAATTATCGTATAAACCAGATTGTTTCAAGTAATCGATGAAACCTTTTACAGATTCGTCTAAATAACGTGCTGTTTGGAAATACGTATCTACAGACGAGTCACCTGTGTTCGCTGGTTCAATTGTCGCTTCCTCTTTATCAATTGGATACGGGAAGTGATTCGATAACGTAATAAACTTCGTATAGAACGGTTGTTTCAATGTCTCTAATAACGGAATGGATTCATTAAAGAATGGTTTATCTTTTAATCCATAGTTTACTACATCTTTTTCGTTCATATCATAGTATGAAGCATCAAAGAATTTATTAAAACCAAATGATTTATAAATATCATCACGGTTCCAGAATGTTTTATAGTTACCGTGGAATACTGCTGATGTGTATCCTTGTTGTCCTAAAATTGCTGGTGCTGATTGATATGTGTTATGAGATTTCGTTGTAAATACAGATCCTTGTGGTAAACCAAACATAGAATTCTCTAACATAAACTCCGCATCAGACGTTTTCCCTTGTCCTGTTTGATGGAAGAAGTTATCAAAGTAAAGTGTATTCGCATCTTTTGTAAATGAATTTAAGAACGGCGTTACTTCTTGACCATTTAATTTATAGTCAATTAAGAAGTTTTGGAATGACTCTAAATGAATATAGATTACGTTCATTCCCTTTCCTTTACCGAAATACTCAGGGTTTGGACTAGCGTAAGTTGATGTCAAATAATTTCTTACTTCTGTCATATTATCTCCATCAGCTAATGCTCGTTCTGTTGATGCTTTCGCACTTTGAATTCCATCATAAATTGTATAGTTATATGCCCCTAAATATTTCACAATATAATTACGATCGAATGTTCTTGTTAATAATTCAGGACGGTCAGATTCTGCAAGTCCTAAGTTAACACTGAATAATAAAATACCTGCTACAAATACTAAAGATAATTTATGTTTCGCAACACGAATTGGTTTTGGATTTGCAAATTTCGTTGCTACTAACACAATTAAAATAATTGTATCTAAGAAGTATAGCGGATCATAAAGATGTAACAACGCAATAATACTACCACCTAAATCTCCAAAGTTATTCGTTTGTGTTAATGTCGGGAACGTAATAAAGTCACTGAAAAAGCGATAGTATACGACGTTTGCGTATAAAAGAATCGACAATAACAAGTTGATAACAATTAACCAAATATAAGATCGTTTCCCTTTTGCAAATAATGCAAGTCCTAAAAATAGAACTGCTGAACTAAGTGGGTTGAAAAACAGCAAGAATTTTTGGATTGTGTTTGAAATTCCTAAATTAAATTCCGTTACATAAGCTGCATATGTTTTGAGCCAAAATAAAATAACGGCAAACAGAAAGAATCCAAAATGATTGCTTAACACACTTTTGCTCTTTAATAAGAATTGTTTCATTTCTCCACCTCTTTTGATCATCCAAGGCTTATTTTTTTTATAAGTCTGTCTCTCTATTCAATTTTTTATCTTCAAATAGATTTTATATATTTAACTATATGAAGAATACTAGTAATTATAATTTGAAGCTAGTATTTATTCAACTATTTCTTTTTAGACATTTTGACCTTGGTTTCTATTTAACAAAATAAATTTGTAACATTTCCTGTTTTCTCCCAAGATTCATCCACTAATTATGACATCACATACTATAAACCTTTATTCACTACTTCGCAAATAAATATGTCTCCAGTTCTGGAACATTAATGTAATATAATGAAATTCACAATAGATAGCATTTAATTTTTTGATATATATTATTTCTTCATTCAGTTATTTATGCTTCAGCCATTCTTCTATGTGCAAAATCCAAATCTCTTTCCTCTAATAAAGTTATTCTTGAATAATTATTCACAATCCATAAAAATAATGATTATAAAAACCCTCGCTCTCAAAACGAAAGCGAGGGTTTTCATCATTTATTATTGACCTTTGTACATTGCATCTACTTGTTTTTGAAGTTCTTCATTTTCTAAGAACTCATCGTAAGTAGCCTCTTTATCGATTACACCGTTTGGCGTTACTTCGATAATGCGGTTTGCAATTGTTTGTACGAACTGATGGTCATGAGATGTGAATAAAATTGTACCTTTAAATGCGATTAAACCATTGTTTAATGCAGTGATAGACTCAAGGTCTAAGTGGTTCGTTGGATCGTCAAGTGTAATTACGTTTGCACCACTTAACATCATTTTAGATAACATACAACGAACTTTTTCGCCTCCAGATAATACAGAAACGTTCTTCTTAACTTCTTCGCCTGAGAATAACATACGGCCTAAGAAACCACGTAAGAAGCTTTCTGACTCATCTTGTGGAGAGAATTGACGTAACCATTCAACTAAGTTGTAGTCACTGTTCTCAAAGTACTTAGAGTTATCTCTTGGGAAGTACGATTGAGATGTTGTAACGCCCCATTTAAATGAACCACTATCTGGCTCCATTTCACCCATAAGGATTTTGAATAATGTCGTCATTGCAATATCGTTACGACCGATAAATGCAACTTTATCACCTTTATTTAAAGTGAAGTACACATTATCTAACACTTTTTCACCATCAATCGTTTTAGAAAGACCTTCAACAGTTAATAAGTCATTTCCTACTTCACGCTCTGGTGTGAAGCCAACAAATGGATAACGACGAGATGATGGCTTAATATCATCTAATGTAATTTTATCTAATAATTTTTTACGAGAAGTTGCTTGTTTCGCTTTAGATGCGTTTGAGCTAAAACGTGCAATGAAGTTTTGTAACTCTTTTACTTTCTCTTCTTTTTTCTTATTAGCATCTTGCGTTAATTTTAAAGCTAATTGGCTTGACTCATACCAGAAGTCATAGTTACCAACATAAAGTTGAATTTTACCGAAATCAAGATCAGCCATGTGTGTACATACTTTATTTAAGAAGTGACGGTCATGGGATACAACGATTACTGTATTTTCAAAGTTCATTAAGAAGTTTTCTAACCATTGGATCGCTTTTAAGTCCAAGTGGTTCGTAGGCTCATCTAGTAATAGAATATCAGGTTGACCGAATAAAGCTTGAGCAAGTAATACTTTTACTTTCTCTGCACCAGTTAACTCAGACATTTTCTTATCATGAAGGTCTTCACCAATACCTAAACCTTTAAGAAGGATTGCAGCTTCTGACTCAGCTTCCCAACCGTTAAGCTCAGCGAACTCACCTTCAAGTTCTGCAGCACGCATACCATCTTCATCACTAAAATCTTCTTTCATATAAATGGCATTTTTCTCTTGCATTACTTTGTAAAGACGAGTATGACCCATAATTACAGTTTCTAATACTGGGAACTCTTCGTATTCGAAGTGGTTCTGTTTTAATACTGCAAGACGCTCACCTGGCGTAATATGTATGTCACCTGTTGATGGTTCGATTTCTCCAGATAAAATCTTTAGAAATGTTGATTTACCAGCACCGTTTGCTCCGATTAAGCCGTAGCAGTTACCTGGCGTGAATTTTATGTTAACATCTTCAAACAATTTGCGATCCGCGAAACGCAAACTAACGTTACTTACTGTAATCATTTGTATCCTCCTACTAATACCGCTTATTTCAGCGTTTTCTCACCGATTGTCTTAAAAAATCGCATATTACGACTCAATTATTGTAGACTATAGCTATTATATAGTAGAAGCTGGATGAATAGCAACGGTTGATTGCTATTCCTTTCTTTACAAACTTGAATAAAACCTTTGTTTTTAATTATATTAAAGTTACATACACACTTTAAGAAGGATTCATTTTGAAAAAAATATTTATAATTGGAGCATTATGTTTATCCATTGAAATAATACAATCATTTGAATGCATTTCGCATTATAAATAGCAAACTAAAACGCTCACAAAATATTCTGAGCGTTTTTATTTCCTTCTTCAACTAAAGCACCCGTTAGTGTAAAAAGCTATTTCACCATTTTTATTGTTAACTTATCTTTTAGCATTGAACTATATGAGTCAATTTCATATTTTGTATTATTGATTTTTTCTTTTTTCATTTTTAACATATCGAATATTTCTAACTCTAAATCCCTTCTAGCCTCAAGAACTTTTATCGTTCCTTCTACACCTGAATGATTATGTTCTTTCCCATAGCCTTGGTTCGTGTAATAGTCGACAATTCCTTTGGACCATTCTGGATTTCTTTCTTTTAATGCCTTCCTAAATGAAAATTCAAGATCATCTTGTTCTACATAGAATAACATTGGATTTAAATTCTCTATGATTTTTGCAATTTTCATTACATAATTTATTATTTTTTCTTTTTGTTCACCGTATTTAATCATCCCAATTGTTAATGGATTTTGTATGAAACAACATTCAAAAATATAAACCTTATTATCTTCTAGAGCAATTTCAGCAAAGTCATTCCATTTGTCAGCAATTAATTCAATATTTTTATCGAATGGTAATTCATATATATCGTTTCTTGAAATATCGTTACATAATTCGTCCGAAAACTGGTCACCAAACTCATTTTTTATCTTTCTGTATGGTAATAAATAATTGCTTCCTTTTTTTAAAACTCTTTTAAGAAGAACTTCTTTAAAATCTCCACTGTTAGATACTAATCTATCGAATTCAAATTTATTAAAACAAGATACACCATCATAGTCGGCGGGGTGGTTCAAATTCCCCTCTAAAAATAGTTCAACTTCAATTTTATTTTGGTTTAGAATTTCATTTATTAGCTTTGCAGTGGTCGATTTTCCGAATCCAGGTAAACCTTCTACTATTATTAGTTTTGTATTCATATTTATAAATCCCTTCCTTGAAAGTATTTAACCAAGATTTAAAAAATTACTTACTCCACTGCAATCACTCCTTCAAAATACGATATTCAACATTTCCTTTGAAAAATCCTTCTTAAAGTAACCTGACCGTTAACTTAAGAACATTTTTTCATAATCTCTATCATTATTTTAACATAAATTTTCCATTTACCTTTTAAAAAAGATATTCCACCATTATTTGAGTGAACTATATAAAAAAGGATGCAAAATCATATGTGATTTTGCATCCCTAATTTGTGTGTTATTTTATATTTTCTATCCTATAACGGAACCAGTTACTTTTAAAAGTGGATTCTTTTATTTCCTTTCACTTAATTTCTTTGCATAATTCTTCATTTTACTCGTTAATCCTATTAAAGCAGGTAACAACATTGGCATCACAATAATAGCTAATAGTAACAGTGCAACACCAACAACGGATGCTACTTGTATAAGCGTTAATACACCTGAAGGGATTAATGCAGCAAATGTACCTCCTAAAATAATTGCTGCTGATAATACGACTCCTCCAATATGACGAGAAGCAGTTACAATTTTCGTCGCTGGGTCCCCTTCTAACTCATTGTATCTCATCATTACAAAAATACTATAATCCACTCCTAAAGCGACTATCATTATGAAACTAAAGAACGGAACATTCCAGCTTAATGAATCTACATGTAAAACATGCGTACTAATTTGTTCACTTATCCCTAATGATGCAAAGTACGCTAATAGTAACGATCCAATAATAAAGATGGTATTTAATAATGAACGTGTAATCATCATTAATACAATCGCAATTCCAATTAACATAATTGTAGCTGTACGTAAGAAGTCTTGCCCTGTTACTTCTTTTAAATCAACGTTTCTAGCTGTCGTTCCTCCAATTGCTGTTTTCGCATGATTTAATTCCGTCCCCTTCAAAGTACCATCTATCGTTTTATTGATTTCTTGAATAACTGGCATCGCTTCTTTTGAATACGGATTTACGTCTAAAATGATTGTCATTTTAGCAGTCTTTCTATCATGTGACATGTACGTATTCAAAGCTTTTTGGAAATCTTCTCCCTCCAAAACTTCTTTTGGAATATAGAATTTCTCAGAGCTTTTTGATTCATTTAGTTCTCCTAAATATTTCTGAGCATCCCCTAGGCCGTTACTTACCTTTTCAAGGCCTTCTGTACTTTTAGATAGTCCTGATTGTAATTGCCCCATCTGTTCTTGCAAGTCTTTCAGTCCGGTTAATAGCTGGCCTTGCCCATCGTTTATTTTCGTTAATCCGGTTTGTAATTCAGATGACTTGTTCGCAATTTGTTTTGAACCTGAAGCACCTTCATTTAATCCATTTTTAAGATCAGCTGCTCCTTTTTGTAACTTAGTAACTCCGTTGCTCATTTCTTTTAAGCCATTATCCACTTTCAATAACGATTGATTCGCTTCTTTAAATGATCCCATCGCCGCATTGTGTTGCGTTGCTAATTGATTTAATTCATTTGAAAGCCCACCTAATTGCTTTTGAGCCTCTTTAGCAATTCCTATCGTCTGCAGAATGTTAGGATCATTTGCTAATTCTGGTTTCGTTTGGATGAAATTGGTCATTAACATTTCAATTTGTTCATAACCTTTCTTCGCACCGTCAATCGCTTGAGAAATACTTCCGAAGTATTGACCGTAAGAACTTAAACCTTTTTCTAACTGCGTATAGCCAGCATGAAGTTGTGAAGCTGCATGAGATAATATACTTATATTTTCATTTACTGAAGTTAACCCACTCTCAATTTGCTGCGCACCTTTTGCTCCATCATTTATGCCATTAGATAGTTGATTTAAAGCTGTTCCTAATGCCGATACACCATTCTTCGCTTCATTTGTTCCATCAATTAACTTTTGAACGTTTGCAAGACTATTTGAGTCCTTATTACCCATCTTATCTTTCGCAGTAGTTAATCCATCATTAATTTCCTTTATACCACCATTGGCATCTCCTAAACCTGTATTTAGTTCACCCGCTTGTTTATTTATATATAGTTCTTTAATCCTATCACCAGTTGGACGTGTCGGTGCATATACTTCTGAAACACCTTTCACTTTCAAAATCTTATCAGTTAGTTCATCTAAAGTTTGAAGTGAACTCGCCTCATCTAACTTGTTATTCGATTGAATGGCTAACGTACTTGGTGAAGAAAAACCAGGTGGAAAATGTTCTTCTATTACATTAATCCCCATTTTCGACTCATATTTATTGTCTACTTCAAATAAGTCGTTGTAATTAAGTGTATTAGAATACTTTAATATGAAAGGAATCGATATCACGAATACAATAATTAAAGCTACAAATGGTCTTACTACTGAGTTTTTCGCAAAGAATCCCCATAGACGACTGTCTTCATGACCTTTAAATGTTTTAACGGGATAAAACATCCCTTTTCCTAAAAGCACCATGAAAAACGGATTTAACGTAGTTAATACTAGTAATAAAACTGCGACACCGATTGCTACCGCTGAAGTAGATTGATATAATTTAAAACTCGCTAAAGCAAGAGATGCAAAACCAATTAGTACTGCTATCCCGCTATATAAAACGGTTTTCCCTGCCGATTTAAATGTTTCTTTCGTAGCCAAAAATGCGTTTTCTTGTTTACTTAATTCTTCTTTAAATCTTGTAAATAATAAAATATTATAGTCTGTTCCAACCCCAAACAGGACAACAACGACAAACACTTGCGTAAAGTTAGAAAACGGAAAATTAAATTGATCTACTAAATGGGCAATAATCCCCATTGAAACTAAATATGATACCCCAACAGTAAGAAGAGAAACAATTGGAACAATAGGTGAACGGAATACAATGATTAATATTACAAGAATGAAAATAATTGAAATAACTTCAGTCTTTTTCACTCCCTCTTGAGAGGATGTAAGAAAATCACCCGCGATTAAGTCACTTCCTGTTAAGTACGTTGTTACCTCTTTCGTTTTCACTTTATTATGAAGATTATTTGTAACTTTCGATATTTCACCATGCTTTTTATCTATCGATATTTGCGTTAAAATAGTCGTATTATCTTTAGAAACTAATTGTTTCTCTAAGTCTTTATTATCTAAATGTGAAACAATTTCTTTAATTCCTAATTGTTCTTTTTCATTTTGCAAAACGTTGATTGTTTTTGTTATTTCCTCTTTTTGTTCAGTCGTTAAAGCTGTTTTACTACCACTATTAAAAACTGCTATAATCTCATACTTTTCTGTCCCGTCTTTATTCATTTCTTTTATCATTTTGTCAGCAATACTACTTTGTTCTGTATTAGGAATCGTAATGTGCCCTTTTTCTTTCACTAATTTATCCATATTAGGCACCGTAACGATCATTGTAATGGTAATAACTATCCACAATAGAAAAGATAAACTTCTCCAATTTTTCAGCTTGCTCATTTGCATCATCTCCCGCGATTAAAATTTCATGTTAGTTTCGGAATGAATATTCATTCCCAGCTTTTTAAAATACCATT
>NZ_JAKUFF010000056.1:0-31077 GCF_022663305.1 Bacillus cereus group sp. BfR-BA-01408
ACAAGGTCCAACGGGAGCTACAGGGGCAACCGGAGCAACAGGTTCACAAGGTCCAACTGGAGATACAGGTCCAACCGGAGCTGGAGCCACTGGAGCGACTGGGGCGACTGGAGTTAGTACAACTGCAACGTATGCATTTGCGAATAATACATCTGGAACCGCTATTTCCGTTTTATTAGGTGGCACGAATATTCCGTTACCAAACAATCAAAATATTGGACCGGGAATAACTGTTAGTGGTGGGAATACTGTATTTACAGTTGCAAGTGCAGGGAATTATTATATAGCTTATACAATTAATCTAACGGCAGGATTACTTGTAAGTTCTCGTATAACTGTAAATGGCAGTCCGCTTGCGGGAACGATAAACGCTCCGACAGTTGCTACTGGTTCATTTAGTGCAACGATCATTGCTAATTTGCCTGCTGGAGCTGCTATTAGTCTGCAGTTATTTGGATTAGTTACAATCGCTACATTATCTACGGCAACGCCAGGAGCTACTTTAACTATTATTAGATTAAGTTAATAGGAAGAAAACCTTGGGGCTTTTATGCTTCAAGGTTTTTATTTGTTAGAGCAAAAACATCGCAGTTCGAAAATATATTATAATAGAATGAAAAGAGAGAAATTTGGCAGAAAGGGAGGGTGGCGATGCAGGAGATGGTTACAGATTTTTTTGGACGCCCGCTTCAAGATTTACGTATATCTGTCATTGATCGTTGCAATTTTAGATGTACATATTGTATGCCAGCGGAAGTGTTTGGGCCAGATTATGCTTTTTTGAAAGATGAGTTTTTACTGACGTTTGATGAAATTGAGCGATTGGCAAGATTATTTGTTAGTATCGGTGTACGAAAAATTAGACTTACTGGTGGCGAGCCACTACTTCGTAAAGATTTAACAAAACTTATTGCACGTCTCGTGAAAATTGACGGGCTATTAGATATAGGGTTAACGACGAATGCAATTCATTTAACGAAGCAAGCAAAAGTATTAAAAGAAGCTGGATTACATAGAGTAAATGTTAGTTTGGATGCAATAGATGATGATGTATTTAAGGCTATTAATGGCCGGAATATTAATACGAAACCTGTTATAAAGGGAATTATGGCTGCAAAAGAGGCCGGGCTTGATGTAAAGGTAAATATGGTTGTGAAAAAAGGGATGAATGATCATCAAGTACTTCCGATGGCTGCGTATTTTAAAGAGCAAGGAATCTCGCTTAGGTTTATTGAGTTTATGGATGTTGGTAGTACAAATGGATGGAACTTTGATCAAGTCGTTACGAAACGAGAGTTAATTGAGATGATTCATCGCGTGTATCCGCTTGAGCCAGTTGAAGCACATTATTTTGGTGAAGTTGCGAAGCGATATCGTTACGTTGGAACAAATACTGAAGTCGGTTTTATTACTTCTGTTTCTGAGTCCTTTTGTTCCTCTTGTACGAGAGCGAGAATTTCAGCAGATGGAAAGTTTTATACTTGCTTATTTGCGACAGAGGGACTCGACCTAAGGGAACTTCTTAGAGGAAATCTTTCGGATGAGGAGTTAGTAAGCGTTATACAAGATGTATGGATGAATAGAAAAGATAGGTATTCGGATGAACGGACGGAAGAAAGTGCAAAAAATCGTCCGAAAATTGAAATGTCTTATATAGGAGGATAAGGAAGGAGGCTATCGTATGCAGGAGCGATATTCAAGACAAATATTATTTTCTGGTGTTGGAGAAGAAGGGCAGAGAAAAATTAGAGAGAAGCATGTGCTTATTATTGGTGCGGGAGCTCTTGGTGCAGCAAATGCAGAAGCGATTGTTAGAGCAGGTGTTGGAAAAATAACAATTGCGGATCGTGATTATGTAGAGTGGAGCAATTTACAAAGGCAACAATTATATACAGAAGAAGACGCAACGCAGTATAAACCGAAGGCGGTAGCAGCGGCAGAGCATTTAAAAGCGATTAATTCTGAGGTGGAAATAAATCCGGTTGTAACTGATGTAACAGTACAAGAAATGGAAGAGCTAGTGAATGGTGTAGATTTAATATTAGATGCGACAGATAATTTTGAAACGCGACTTCTTATTAATGATATTTCACAAAAGTATAATATTCCGTGGATATATGGTGGTTGCGTTGGGAGCTACGGAGTAACGTATACAATTGTACCAGGAAAAACACCATGTTTCCGCTGTTTAATGGAGCATCCGGCGAGCGGAGCAACATGTGATACGGCTGGTATTATACAGCCGGCAGTACAATTAGTAGTTGCGCATCAAATAACGGAAGCGCTGAAAATATTAGTAGAAGACTATGGGGCACTTCGCGAAACGATGTTATCGTTTGATCTCTGGAATAATCAACAGATGGCATTTAAAGTGAATAGGCAGAAAAAAGAAACGTGTTTATCTTGCGGAAGATTACGTACATATCCGAGTTTAACATTTGAAGCACAAACGAAAACAGAAGTGTTATGTGGACGAAATACAGTACAAATCCGTCCAGGTATGCGGAATGAATTTAATTTAGAAGAAATTAAAAAGCGCTTACAAAGAAGTGTCGATGTAAAAGCTACTCCGTATTTAGTATCTTTTCTAGTAGAAGAATTTCGTTTTGTTTTATTTACAGATGGCAGAGCATTTATTCATGGGACGAATGATATAAATGTAGCAAAACGTTTATATGCAAGATATATAGGTTGAACCTAAAGGGAAATCCTTTAGGTTCAACAGGGAGAAGGTTAAGACTTTCTCGCATAATCTCCACTTTTTCCACCTGTTTTTTCAAGTAAGTACGTTTCGCCAATAATCATACCTTTATCAACAGCCTTACACATATCGTACACAGTAAGAGCGGTAGCGGAAGCAGCTGTTAAAGCTTCCATCTCAACACCGGTGCTACCTTCTGTTTTAACTTTTACTTCAATCAGTAATCGATATTGTTCATCGGATTGTTTCCAATCGAAAGAAACGTCAACACCTTTTAATAATAAAGGATGGCACATTGGGATAATGTCAGAAGTGCGTTTTGCAGCCATAATACCAGCGATTTGTGCAACTGCTAATACGTCACCTTTTCCAATTTCATTATGAGAGATTTTATCGTAAATTTCTTTTGTAACGACAATGCTAGAGCACGCAATTGCTGTTCGAACGGTTGCTTTTTTGTCGCTTATATCAACCATTTTCGCGCGTCCTTGGTCATTAAAGTGTGTGAATGAAGACATGGAATTCCTCCTTGAAGTAATTTCTATTTAATATATAAAGTGTAATCGAGATAAAAAAAATTGCAAATATGGGGTGAGAAACGATGGTAGAAAAACGAATTCCGATTCAAGTTGCTGAGGCAGTAGAGAGAGTAATGGAATACGCGAAAATTGGTGAAGTAGAAGAGATTTCTATTACGGAAAGTTACGGGAGAATTCTTGGGGAGGATGTTGTCTCTGATCATGACGTTCCTCATTTTGATCGTTCTCCTTACGATGGTTTCGCAATTCGAGCGGAAGATACGAAAGAAGCAAATCAAGAGAATGCAATTGAGTTTGAAGTAATAGGAGAAATTGGAGCGGGGTCTGTTTTTCTAGATGCAGTAGGATCTTTTCAGGCGGTTCGTATTATGACAGGAGCAGCTATTCCAGCAGATTGTAATGCAGTCGTCATGCTAGAGCTGACGGAAGGTTTTGAGAAGGACGGAAAAACATATATGAAGTTAAAGCGTCCGTTTCATAGTGGTGACAATGTGTCATTTAAAGGAGAAGATATAAAGCAAAATCAAGTTCTCGTTCAGAAAGGGGTTGCAATCAATCCAGGTGTTGCGGCCTTATTAGCGACGTTTGGATATAGTACTGTGAAAGTTGTAAAACAGCCTGTTGTTGGTATTGTGACGACAGGAAGTGAATTGTTAGAAGTACATGAGTCGTTACAGCCGGGGAAAATTAGAAATAGTAACTCTTATATGATTGCTGCTCAAATTATGAAAGCCGGAGGTAAAGTTCGGTATTATGGCCAACTTGCCGACGAGTTAGATGCATGTTTTACAGCTGTTCAATCAGCGATGGATGAAGTTGATATTTTAATTACGACAGGCGGTGTGTCGGTAGGAGATTATGACTACTTGCCAGCTATTTATGAAAGATTACAAGCGAATGTACTCTTTAATAAAATAGCGATGAGACCAGGAAGTGTAACGACCGTAGCTGAAGTTGATGGAAAGTTACTTTTCGGTTTATCAGGGAATCCGTCAGCTTGTTACGTAGGATTTGAGCTATTTGTGCATCCGGTTATAAAAACATATTTGTATGCGAAAGAACCTCATGTATATAGAGCAGATGCTATTTTACAAAAGGATTTTCCAAAGCCGAATCCGTTTACTCGTTTTGTAAGAGCAAAGGTGACAATCGTGGACGGGGCATTACAAGCGATGCCGGTCGGTTTAGATAAATCGAGTGCGGTATCTTCACTTGCAGATGCGAATGCTTTTATTGTGTTGCCTGGAGGAACAAGAGGCTTTGAGGCAGGGATGAAAGTGTCTGTATTATTGTTAGAGCACGCTGAGGGATGTGATTGGCCATGGGCAAAGCCCCTTCAATCTTACAAATAGTAGGGTATCAAAATAGCGGGAAAACAACACTTGTTGAGAAAGTAGTGTATGCATTAGCTGAACAAAACATGAAAGTTGCTACCATTAAACATCACGGGCACGGAGGGTTTCCAGAAGTAGCGCAAAAAGATAGTGAAAGGCACCGAAAGGCTGGTGCTGTTGTTAGTAGTGTAGAAGGTGCTGGATTCCTTTCGCTTTCGTCATTAAGAGAAAACTGGTCTTTGCAAGAAATTATTCGCTTATATGAGTTTTTCGAAGTAGATACAATTGTAATTGAGGGCTATAAAAAAGAGAGCTATCCGAAAGTAGTGTTACTTCGTTCTGAGGAAGACGTTGAACTTTTACATAAAGTAGAGAATATAGTAGCAGTTATTACGTGGTATGATGCTCCTGCACACTTACGAGAAGAATATAAAGTATTTCATATAACAGAAGAAGATTTGTATATAGATTGGTTTGTACAAACGGTAAGGAGTGCGAAATGACAAATACGTATTATGAAGTAATTGATACAGAAATTTCAATTGAAAAGGTAGCGAATAAGGTTATTCGCCGCGAATGTGGTGCTGTTACAACATTTATTGGAACGGTTAGAGAGTTTACGAAAGGGCGTCGTACATTATACTTAGAATATGTCGCTTATAAAACGATGGCAGAAAAGATGCTAGAGAAAATCGGATTAGAAGTGAAAGAGAAATGGCCAGGTACACACGTTGCGATTACACATCGCATCGGTACACTGCAAATTTCTGATATCGCGGTTGTTGTGGCTGTTTCAACGCCGCATCGTAAAGCGGCTTATGAAGCAAATGAATATATTATGGAACGCATAAAACAAATTGTTCCGATTTGGAAAAAAGAGTTTTGGGAAGATGGAGACTCTTGGATTGGCGATCAATTAGAAAAAACGCCATATCCGGCGGGAGAGCCTGGGAAGGAGCTATAAGTATGATTCGAGTATTGTTATTTGCGAACTTGCAAGAAGAAGCAGGAAGAAGTGAATTACAAATAGAGAAAGAAAATATTACGGTTGCAGAGTTAAAAGATATTGTTGCAACTGAATATAATGTGCCAGTATCGACACCAATTATGGTTGCGATTAATGAAGAATATGCAAATGAAGATGATACGATTCAATCTGGTGATGTTGTTGCACTTATCCCACCAGTGAGCGGTGGTTAATATTGGATTTATTAAAACGACTTTCCTACATAGGGAAAGTCGTTTTTTTATGGCAGTTTTGAGAACACTAATGTATAGAACAAGGAGGGAACTATGAAAAAAATATGTGCAGTTATAACAATGCTATGTGTGACCTTTTTCTCTTCTCCAAGTGATTCTTTCGCAAAAGAATCAAGAGAACAACTTTTAGAGAGTGCACTATCGAATAGGTACTATTCAGTTATTAGGCAAGTGACAGAAGATCAATATGAATGTGCTTCAGTTATAAATATAAAGCGTCTCGGCAAGAACGGTGAGTTCGTTCCTAGATTTGAAATTACGCTACAATTTCTTACGTTCCAAGGTGCGCATAATCCGCCGAATGATAAAGTTACACTTACTTTGGAGGATCATTTAGATCACGTAAAGATAAAGAAAGTGGAGCGGGAAAAGAATGTTTCTGGTGCTATTGCAGAAAAAGTTTGTGAACGTCAAAAAGAAAAAATAAAAGCTCACTCTACTGATTCAGAGTGATAACCTATGACATTTAGTAAAGAAAGGTAATGAGCGATGGATATATTTTTAGCGATTTTACCAGCTATATTTTGGGGAAGTATTGTGCTATTTAACGTGAAACTGGGCGGAGGGCCTTATAGCCAAACGCTCGGAACAACGTTTGGCGCACTTATTTTCTCAATTGTTGTTTATATTTTTATGAAACCAGTATTGACTCCTACTGTTATCGGAGTTGGGATTGTATCAGGTTTATTTTGGGCGCTTGGTCAGGCGAATCAATTAAAAAGTATTGATTTAATGGGCGTTTCAAGGACGATGCCCATTTCAACAGGACTTCAATTAGTTGCGACAACTTTATTTGGAGTCATCGTATTTCATGAGTGGTCCACAACAATATCAGTCGTCCTTGGTGTATTGGCTCTCGTTTGTATTATTATTGGTGTTATTTTAACATCGCTTCAAAGTGAAGAAGAAAAGAATGCAGAGCAAGCGGGGAATTTTAAAAGGGGCATTATCATTTTATTGATTTCAACAGTCGGTTATTTAGTTTACGTAGTAGTGATTAGACTGTTTAACGTAGATGGTTGGTCAGCTTTGTTGCCACAAGCAGTTGGTATGGTGTTAGGAGGGATTTTGCTTACGTTTAAACATCATCCATTTAATAAATATGCAATACGAAATATTATTCCAGGATTAATTTGGGCAGCTGGAAATATGTTTTTATTCATTTCGCAACCGCGTGTCGGAGTGGCAACAAGTTTTTCGCTATCGCAAATGGGAATTATTATTTCGACGCTTGGCGGGATTCTTATATTAGGTGAAAGAAAAACGAAACGCCAATTAACAGGGATTGTTGTCGGTATCGTTTTTATTATTGCAGCCGGAATTATGTTAGGTATAGCAAAAAGTTAAAGGAGGTATTGGAATGTATAGTGATTTAGCAGGAAAGGTTGTCGTTATTACAGGATCAGCAACTGGTCTTGGAAGAGCGATAGGAGTAAGGTTTGCTGCGGAGAAAGCAAAAGTAGTAATTAACTATCGCTCACGAGAATCAGAAGCGAATGATGTGTTAGAAGAAATTAAAAAGGTAGGCGGAGAAGCGATTGCTGTAAAAGGTGATGTAACAGTCGAATCAGATGTGGTGAATCTCATTCAATCTGCTGTAAAAGAGTTTGGTACGCTTGACGTTATGATTAATAATGCCGGGATAGAAAATGCGGTACCATCGCATGAAATGCCGCTTGAAGATTGGAATCGGGTAATTAACACAAATTTAACAGGTGCTTTTTTAGGAAGCCGAGAAGCGATTAAATATTTTGTAGAACATGATATTAAAGGGTCTGTCATTAATATGTCTAGTGTTCATGAGAAAATTCCGTGGCCCTTATTCGTGCACTATGCAGCAAGTAAGGGCGGTATGAAACTGATGACAGAAACGTTAGCGATGGAATATGCGCCAAAAGGTATTCGAGTAAATAATATAGGACCAGGTGCAATTAATACGCCGATCAATGCAGAAAAGTTTGCTGATCCTAAAAAACGTGCTGACGTAGAAAGTATGATACCGATGGGCTATATTGGAAAACCAGAAGAAATTGCAGCGGTAGCAACGTGGCTCGCTTCCTCAGAGGCAAGTTATGTAACTGGAATTACGCTATTTGCAGATGGTGGAATGACGTTATATCCATCGTTTCAAGCTGGGCGTGGGTAATAGAAAAGGACGAAGAGATAAAACTCTTCGTCCTTTTTTTACACAAAAAAAATAGCGGCCAGCTATTTTAAATTTAGTGATTAATAGTGTCTTGAAGATATTCTGTTGCTTGATGTTCAGAAACATTTTGTACGAGTGCAACTTCACTAATCATCATTTTTCGGGCGTTATCTAGCATTTGTTTTTCGCTCGCATTTAAAGCTCTCTCTTTATTGCGGCGAAGTAAATCTCGAACAACTTCTGCACTATCTTGCAGATTGCCGTTTTTCATTTTTTCCATATTCATTGTATATCTTTGTTTCCAGGAAAGTGATGTATCTGATTCCCCGTTTTGAAATTCAAGAAGTATATCATCTAACGTACCTTTATCTACGATATAACGAATACCTGATTTTTGTAATTGATCCATCGGAAGCATTACTTGCATATCTTTACTAATGATACGTATTACACAATATTGACGTGTTGTTCCTAATATTTCTTTCTCTTCAATGGCTTCGATGACTCCTGCGCCGTTCATTGGATAAACGATTTTATCACCAATTTGAAACAAATCATCCACCTCCATATGTGGTAACCATATTTAATGATAGCATAAGTGAATGAAAATGTCAAATTTTATATAATACCATAATAATTATATTTGAGTCAATAATTAAAAGTTCCTTTTATATATATTTTTTTGCTTTTACTTATTGATGATTTTGTTAGAAAAATAGTACAGGCGGAGAAAGGAGGCATATCCACTTATTTTTAAGCATAAAATGTAAAATCGCTAATACAATATACCTAAATCCGTTCTTTGCAAAGGAGGGAGAGAAGGTGGGGCGCACAATAAAAATTGATATTACAAATAAAGTTGTAGCTAAATTTAGGCCAGATTATTTGGAATTATATACGAGTAAATTTATGATAGGTAAGTTTTATGTCTATACTGAAGGTAAACAATATGTGTTAGAAGACGGATATATATATGAAGACGGAAAGTTTTATCGCATCATAGATACGCACCGTGGCAATAATCAAGCGGCGGAGGGCTGCGATCTAGGATGGTGTTAACATGATTCGTGTGAAAGTGTTTGATGAAAGTCACGAAAAAGACTTAGAAGACGCTGTAAATGTTTTTTTGAAAAAGATTGATGATAGTAACTTTGTAGATATTAAGTACCAAGTCGATGTTTCTATTAATGATGACGAAAACCAAATTTATTGTTTTTCAGCAATGATCGTTTATAAAGCATAAAAAAGAGCTGGGTGAGCCAGCTCTTTTTTATGCTTTATGTTGGGACAACATGTGTCGGTAATACGTTCATAATAGATTGGGTTGTGCCTAATTGCTTTGTAGTTAAAAGAGGCTCCCCTGTCTGATGATTTTGGGCATCTTTACACATACCAAGGTGATAACGATCACCTAAAAATGGATCAATATAAAAACCGTTTTTGAATACTTTATCATTCGGATGTTTTTCATGGTGAATGTCAGAGCAGTTAATGCAATAGAACATAGCTTTCATCCCCTTTTTATTTTTGTTTGAAAAAGTGAGTCGGTAGTCATTTCGCTCCTGAGGAAATGTTGAGGAGAAGAGAAATAACTACCTACTCAAATGGTGGGCATATTCCTTCTGATTTTTCATATCTCGCGTAGTGTCCCTGAGGGAAGGAGGAGAGACGAAATACGCATGATATACGTAAGGCGCTTCTTTCAAGATGAATGATGGAGTTTCATATTGAGAAAAGTTTTTATTTTTTATTGCCTTTGTGAGTATATTATGAGGGAATGCTCAGAGGGTGTTTGTCCTGTTGAAAAAATGTTGAGAATTTCTCAACAGTAAAAGAGAGTTAGCGTTGACATGAAACTAAAAGGTGTTATATTATCTAAGTGTAACCAAAAGGTGTTATATTTGATTGCCGAATAAAGGAGAATGAAAATGAAAATGGAACAACAAAATACATTAACTGACATTAAACAAACGATCGTTTTTAACGCGTCTATTCAAAAGGTGTGGAATGTAGTATCAACTGCAGAAGGGATTGCCTCATGGTTTATGCCAAATGATTTCGTATTAGAGGTAGGACATGAATTTCATGTACAATCACCATTTGGACCATCACCATGTAAAGTATTAGAAATCGATGAGCCAAATCATCTATCTTTTTCATGGGATACAGATGGCTGGGTTGTTTCATTTCATCTGAAAGACCTAGGAGATAATAAAACAGAATTTACGTTAATTCACGGCGGCTGGAAACACCCTGATGAAATTCTTCCGAAAGCGAATGCGAAGAGCTCTATTATTCGCGATAGAATGAGCGGAGGCTGGGTAGCAATTGTAAATGAAAAACTGAAAAAGGTTGTCGAAGGCTAAGTGGCCTCATCAGCAGCGAAATATGATGTGTTTCAAGCAATTGCTGATCCAACCCGCCGAGAAGTAATACGGTTATTAAGTGATAAAGAGTTACCGATTTCCAAAATAACGGATCATTTTCCGATGAGTCGTACTGCGGTTGTAAAGCACCTTCATATTCTTTCAGAAGCGAATTTAGTAAGCGGAAGAAAAAGCGGAAGAGAGAAGATATACCGCTTGCATCCAGAACCATTAGAGGAATTACAACAGTGGCTCTCGTATTATGAACGTTTTTGGGATAATAAATTGTCCATGTTGAAACATATTGTGGAGAATGAAGAGTAAAAAAGGATGACCGAAATGGTCATCCTCTTTTATTGCTCACTTGTTTGTGTAGCTGGCTTTAATAAAAGCCAAGCGATAATTAATGTACATACTGCTAATACGAAAGTGCTCATATAAATGACGTGTACACTTGATGCTAATGCGGATTGCGATTCAGTTACTATGTTTGTTGTAGTACCTCCATGTCCGCCAGATACAAGATCAAGGTTTTTAATACCACGTGCGTGAATCATCGTATTGAAGATTGTACCGAATATTGCAGCACCTAATGTTTGGCTAAATGTATTAATAAATGTGTTTAAACCAACGGCTGTTCCGCGTGTATGAGCTGGTACGGCTGCTTGAATTGTTACCATGTAGATCGGTGTCACAAGCCCCATTCCTAAGCCGAATAATCCGACTGCTACATAAATAAGGAACGATGGTGAGTTTGTTGATAATGTAAATAATAAGAACGTAGCGACTGATAAAATGCTAGCTCCAAGTAAAATGATTTGTTTCGTTTTTAATTTTCCTACTAAGTTACCAGAGAAAATAGCGCCAAATGTCCACATAACAGGGATTGGCATTAAAATAAGTCCAGCTTCTGTCGCATTTTTTCCTAATACACCTTGGCTCCAAATTGGAAGGTACATCGTAATACTAATAATCATTGCGCCAGCAATAAGCGTTAATATATTAATCGTAGATAATGTACGGTTAGAGAAAAGTGCTAGCGGAATTAATGGTTCCGGAGACTTTTTCTCGATGAATAAGAAAATAATGAATGAAACGACGGCGAAGATTAATAGGCCGATAATTGTTATGTCTCCCCAGTTTTGCTTACTGCTACCTGTTAATAACGCGTATAGTAGAGCAATCGTACTTAATGAGAAGACTGTTGCACCAAGATAGTCGATATGGTGTTTAGCAGGCTTAATAGATTCTTTGTAGTAAATGGCAATCATTAAGCAGGCAATAATTCCAAATGGAACGTTTAAGAAGAAAATATAACGCCAAGAAAGAGAATCAACTAAAAATCCACCTACTAACGGTCCGATAACACCAGATACACCCCAAACAGCACTCATCCAGCCTTGTGCTTTTGCGCGGTCTTTCGCTTCGCTATATAAGTCTCCAATAATCGTCATTGTGATCGGCATAACAGCACCAGCACCGATACCTTGAAGCGCACGGAAGAAGATTAATTGTTCCATCGATGTAACGACACCGCAAAGTGCAGAACCGATTAAAAAGATTGTAGCTCCAATGAGTAAAACTTTTTTACGGCCGAATAAATCAGCAAGTTTTCCATATATTGGAGTTGAAACCGCTGTAGCAAGCATGTAAATCGCATAAACCCAGCTAACAAGTTCAACGCCGGATAAATCACTCGTTATACGAGGGATTGCTGTACTAACAATCGTTCCTTCTACCGCAGAAAGAAACGTCATTAGCATTAAAGACATCATGACTTTTTTTCTCATATGTTTTCCCCTTACCCTTTTTCAAATATTCAACAATATAAAATATAAAGGTACTAAGGTAAATAAAGCAACAAAAAAGCAATGGAAAGTTAGCTGGAGCGTATATTTGTCGTTTTTTGTCGGTAAGTCGATATATTTGAAAAATCGCCGATATAAGTTGCAGAATCGCCGATATAATTTCATGTACCTATAAAAAAAGAAACAGGAATCCCTGTTTCTTTTTTTAATACTTCATTTTTGCGTTTTCTCCAGCTGTTGTTCCAGCAATTCTACCAGTAACAAGGGCAGATGTAATGTTATAACCACCAGTATAACCGTGAATATCAAGAACTTCTCCGCAGAAATATAAGCCGTTCGTAAATTTAGAAGACATTTCTTTCGGATTAATTTCTTTAACGGATACACCGCCGCCAGTAACGAATGCTTTTTCAATTGACTGCGTACCATTTACATTCACAGTAAATTCTTTAAAGTCTTTCACAAGTGCACGAATCTTCTCATGAGAAACTTGTCCAGCTTGCTCGCTGCCATCAATTTCATTTTTTTCTAATAAGAATAGGAAGTAACGCTCAGGTACATAACCTTTTAACACGTTTTTAATTCCTTTTTTCGGATCTTCTTTCATTTGTTTCAGCATGCGCTGGAATAGTTGTTCACTATTTTCTTCTGGCAATGCATCGATGCTCATTTGAACTGTATTCATTTTGAACTTTTTCAGTGCTTTTACAACGAATTGACTACAGCGAAGGGCAGCAGGACCAGATAAGCCGAAATGAGTGAAGAGCATGTCCATTTTGTGAGAAATGATAGCTTTTCCTTTCGGGTTTAATACGCTTAAGTTTACGTCTCGTAAAGCGAGTCCTTGCAGTGAACGGTCTCGAATAAATGGTTCGTTTGAAAGGATTGGTACTTCTGTTGGGAATAATTCTGTAATTGTATGACCAGCTTTTTCTGCCCAAGCATATCCGTCTCCAGTAGAACCTGTTTGCGGAACTGATTTTCCGCCGACAGCGATAACGACGTGATTTGTTTCTAACACTTCGCCTGTTTGTAGTACAACGGCTTTCGTTTGACCGTTTTCATATTCAATCGTTTCAACAGGTGTATTCGTACGCATCTTTACACCTAAATCTTTTAATCGTGTTAAAAGTGCGTCTACTACAGATTGCGCTTTATTTGAAACAGGGAACATGCGGCCATGATCCTCTTCTTTCAGTTTTACACCGAGATTTTCGAAGAATGTAATAATATCTTCATTATTAAAAATAGAAAAAGCGCTGTATAAGAAACGGCCATTTCCTGGTATATGTTTAACGATCTCATCAAGTGGTAGACGGTTCGTTACGTTACAGCGACCGCCACCAGAAATCGCAAGTTTACGCCCTAGTTTATTTCCTTTATCAAGAAGTAAGACGCTTGCGCCTTCTTCTGCAGCACCGATTGCAGCCATTAGCCCAGAAGGCCCGCCGCCGATGACAATAACATCATAATGCATAATATATCGACCTCATTTTCTACATTTCCTGCCTAAAAGAATAGCATGTTTTCCCTTAAAAGAAAAATAGAGTGAAGTACTGCTTAAGGAGAGAATTGTGGTACAATACAAAAGTTAGAGTTCAGCACTATCCTGCTGTTTGTGGGCCATAGGACTAAAACCTTAAGCGTTAGGGGAAGTCTAATAGTTCTCGAATGCTCGAATAGTTCAATTTATTATAGTTTCACTTTACCCCGCATTAACGGGCAGTAAGACTCCCACCTTAAAGTTTGCTTAGGTCAAAGAAGTAGGTGGGAGATTAACTGCCCCTAAATGCCCGATTGGTGGGGGCTAATAATCAGTGGGGAAGAACACCCCACTGATTAAAGTTTCACTTTATGTAGATGTAGGAGGATTTTTGTATGTCCGATTCGAAATTTCTGCGCGGAACGCTTATCGTTACGTTAGGGACATTTTTAGTGAAGTTCTTAGGCATGATTTACGTCTTTCCGTTTCATGCATTAGTAGGGACAGAAGGCGGAACGCTCTATACATATGGATATATTCCATATACAATCTTTTTAAGTATTGCAACGGCAGGGGTGCCGCTTGCTGTTTCAAAATTCGTTTCCAAATATAATGCGCTTGGCGATTATAAAACGAGCCGGAGAATGTTCCGCTCGGGAATGGTTATGATGATAGTAACAGGAGTTCTTTCATTCCTAGTACTGTACATGACGGCGCCGTTGTTTGCAGAAGCAATGCTTGGTAAACAAAGTGTACACAGTAATATAGGAGAAGTTACGACGATTATTCGTCTTGTAAGTTTTGCGCTTATTGTTGTACCGGCAGCGAGTTTAATTCGTGGTTATTTCCAAGGTCACCAATCGATGGGACCAACTACTGTCTCGCAAATTATTGAACAAATTATTCGTATCGTCTTTTTATTAGCGGGTAGTTTTATCGTTATTAAAGTACTTGGCGGTACAGTTGCAACAGCAGTTGGGGTAGCGACATTTGCTGCGTTCGTTTCAGCAGTTGGAGCGCTCGGTGTACTCATTTGGTACTGGCTAAAACGTAAAAAACATTTGGATCAATATTTAATTGAACAAACTGTACCAGAATCGACAGTGAGTACTGTTCAATTATTTAAAGAATTATTTGCATATGCGATTCCTTACGTTGTAATTGGGTTAACAATTCCTTTATATCAACAAATTGATACATTGACATTTAACTCAATTATGCAAGCAATTGGCCAAGGTGATATTGCAGAGCGAGCACTCGGTATTTTCACAATGTGGACGCATAAATTAATTATGATTCCTGTATCACTTGCGACGGCGTTTAGTTTAACACTTGTACCAGCGATTACAAAATCATTTACTGAAAAGCAATACCGTTATTTAAAGTTACAAATTACACAAACATTCCAGGCAAATATGTTCTTAACATTGCCAGCGGTTGTTGGTATTTCATCACTTGCCTATCCGATTTATACTGCATTTTACGATTCAGATCCATTAGGTGGACAAGTATTAATGTGGTATGCACCGGTTGCGTTGTTATTTGCTTTATTTACAGTAACAGCGGCAATTCTGCAAGGTATTAACCAACAAAAGCATGCGATTATCGCACTTATAATGGGTGTTATTTTGAAATTTGTATGTAACGTAATCTTTATTCGTTATTTCGGTACAGTAGGGGCGATTCTAGCAACAGCTGTTGGTTTCCTAGCTTCTGTTTGGTACACAAATCGACAAATTAAAAAATACGCACACTATTCATTCGGTGTTGTATATAAGAGAACGTTCCAAATTGCAGTATTAACACTTGTAATGGTCGTTACTGTGAAATTATCACAATGGATTCTATCCTTCATGATTTCGCCTGATGGCCGAATGGGTGCTCTTATTACAGTAGTGATTTGTGCAGGTATCGGTGGTCTTGTTTACGGATTGTTAGCGATTCGCACAGGAGTACTTGAAAGAGTATTTGGCGGAGAAGCGTTAGAGAAGATCCAACGTAAACTTGGCAATAGATTCAAAATAAAGTTGAAATCAAAAGGGGCGTAATTACGTCCCCTTTTTATGATAAATAAAGAAGGTGAAAAACGTGAGATTAGATAAATTATTAGCAAATATGGGATATGGAAGTAGAAAAGAAGTAAAGAAATTATTGAAAGACGGCGTTGTAAAAATTGATGGCATATCAGTGAAAGATGCAAAGGTTCATGTAAATGTAGAAGAACAAGAAGTTATGATTCACGGTGAAGTTGTGGAATATAAAGAGTTTGTTTACTTAATGATGCATAAACCACAAGGCGTTATTTCAGCGACAGAAGATGATAATCATGAAACGGTAATAGATTTATTAGAGTTAGAAGATGCGATTTTTAATCCGTTCCCAGTTGGAAGACTTGATATTGATACAGAAGGTTTCTTATTAATAACAAATGACGGAAAGTTATCACATCAATTGTTATCTCCGAAAAAGCATGTGCCGAAAAAATATTATGCACACGTTGCAGGAGTAGTAACAGAAGAGGATGTAAAAGAGTTTGCTAAAGGTGTTATTTTAGATGATGGCTATGAAACAAAGCCAGGTGCACTTACAATATTAAAAAGCGATGATATTTCTGAAATCGAGCTTGTCATTACAGAAGGAAAGTTCCATCAAGTAAAGCGTATGTTTGAAGCGGTAGGGAAAAAAGTAGTCTACCTAAAGAGAACAGAGATGGGACCGTTAGTGTTAGATGAAGAGCTAGAACTTGGACAATACCGTGAGCTAACAGATGAAGAAGTAGAGATGTTAAAAACATATCAAGTAGATACTGAGAAATAGTGCTATTTTTAGGCGCAGAAAAGACCCCTTTCTAATGAGTTAGAAAGGGGTATGTATTTATTTACATACAATTATTTTTCGTTATGAGGTCATTCTCACTTTCTTTCCTGTTGTTGTCCACTTACCGCGGCAAGGGCTATACACGAGTTCATTAAACTGCAACACATTTAGATCACGTTGTATCGTTCGCGGTGTGATCCCGAACTCATCTACAAGGTCTTTCGTCGTTACCGTTCCGTTTTCATTGATGTACATATAAATTGATTTAATGCGTGTTAGCATACGAGTAGTTGTAGGTTTCAAGAGAAAACCACTCCTCTACTAGTTTTTTTGACCCCATTCAGGAAAGAAGGTCGTTACTACCATTGTACTCTACATGATAAAATTCATGCTTTAATCTACTTAAATTTTACAGAAATTTAACAAATATTCATATAGAAAAATATTGGTAGTTGACATTGTATATATGGTCAGTCAACTAACACATAAAATTCTACGTAAAACGCCAAATTCCTGCAAATTTTTTTGAAAAAACAAAAGAAAAACTAATGAGAAATATCTGAAATATTACAATTGTTCGGTATTTAGTTTTCGTGTATGGCATAAGAGATTTCGGTTTGTTATGATGAAAGAAACAATATAGTGAAGGATGGATGCGTGATGTCAGCAATTAATTGGACAGAAGAAGTTGCAAAACGAAAAGATGATTTAATTCGTGATACACAACAATTTTTACAAATTAAAAGTGTGTGGGAAGAAGAGTCAGCGAAAGAGGGCGCACCATTCGGTGAAGGTGTAGAAAAAGCTTTATCTTTCATGTTACATAAAGGAGAAACGGAAGGTTTTACTTCTAAAAATTTAGAAGGGTATGCAGGTCATCTTGAAATGGGACAAGGAGAAGAATTAGTAGGTATTCTTTGTCACGTTGACGTTGTACCAGAAGGCGATGGCTGGACGACTCCTGCATATAGTGCAGATATTCGTGATGGAAAGATTTTTGCACGTGGTGCAATTGACGATAAAGGCCCAACGATGGCAGCTTACTATGCGATGAAAATTGTGAAAGAATTAGGATTACCTCTTTCAAAACGCGTTCGTATGATTTTAGGAACAGATGAGGAAAGTAATTGGAAATGTGTAGATCACTACTTTAAAAACGAAGAAATGCCAACAATCGGTTTTGCGCCAGACGCGGACTTTCCAATTATTAATGCAGAAAAAGGAATTTCTGATATACAAGTTGTGCAAAATGGTAGTGAAGAGAAGAAAGGTACATATGAACTTGTTTCATTTGAGTCAGGTCGCCGTTTAAATATGGTTCCTGATTTTGCAGAAGCGGTTGTTACAGGAGAGGATGTAAGTGCACTTACAGTAGCATATGAAGAGTATTTACAAACTGCTAAAAAAATAGGTGAAGCAATTGTAGAAGGTAATACAGTAACGTTGCAAATTAAAGGAATTTCAGCTCACGGATCTACTCCAGAGAAGGGCGAGAATGCAGGTTTATTACTGGCAAACTTCTTAACGAAAGTTGCTCTTGATGGAAAAGGGGCTTCGTTTGCAACATTTGCAGCAGAAACATTTATTGGTGATATTTATGGTGAAAAGGCTACTATCGCTTATAAAGATGAGGTTAGTGGTCCATTAACAGTGAATGTTGGTCGCCTTTCTTATACGAAAGAGAATGGTGGTAATTTAGGATTAAACGTACGTTACCCAGTTACAACTAACTTTGAAGAAATGATTGCAAAGTTAAAAGAATATGTGGGTACTCATGGATTTGAAGTGGCGGATTATTCGAACTCTCGCCCGCATCATGTTGATAAAGAACACGTATTAATTCGTACGTTGCAGCGCGTATATGAAGAACAAACAGGTGAAAAAGCAGAACTATTAGCAATTGGCGGTGGTACTTACGCTCGTTCGTTAAAAGCTGGTGTTGCATTTGGCCCATTGTTCCCTGGAAAAGAAGAACTTGCACATCAAAAAGATGAGTATATTGAAATTGAAGACTTATTAAAGGCAACAGCAATTTATGCGCAAGCAATTTATGAATTAGCGAAGTAATGGATATATAAATAATAAAAGACCGTCCCGATACATACTTTGGGACGGTTTTCTATTACGTACCGTTTGTTGGTAAGCAGATGTTCCTTGTCGAAATGTCGATATCATTTCATCTATCCCGCTTTAATGGGTAGTAAGACCCCCATCTCAAAATTCAGCGAAAGCAAAGAATTTAGGTGGGGGGATCAACTGCCCATAAAAGTCCGATTGGTGAGGGCTGATAATCAGTGGGGGATGGAGAAAACCCCCACTGATTAAAGTTTCACTTTATTAATACGACCTGAACTTGGTTAGACTTGTAGGGAAGTTAATGGAATGAGATAAGAAAGAAAAGCAACAATAGAAAGAAGGAGAAGATGTACATGGAACTGCATTATTTTGTCGCAATTACGTTACCAAATCATATAAAAGAAGTGCTGTCTAACTATAAAGAGGAAATGCAAGAGGAATTACCCTTTCGTTCATGGGTACATAAAGAAGACTATCATATTACCCTTTCGTTTTTAGGTAGTGCGACAGAGGAACAATTAGAAGGAATAAAGAATGGATTACAAACACTTATAGAAATGAAAGAACTATCGTTCACATTACAAGGATTTTCAACGTTTGGTATGGAAGACAGGCCGCGTATTTTTTGGGCAAAGGTAAGCGAAAATCAAGATTTGTTTCAATTGCAAAAGCAAGTACACGTTATGTGTGAAGAGAATGGATTTTCTTTAGAAACGCGCCCATATCATCCGCATATTACTGTTGCACGTAAATGGGTAGGAGAAGAAAAGTTTGATTTAGAACGTATAAAGGAAGTGCCTGAAATATCATTTCAAGCGGATACGATTACTTTATACGAATCTCACGTAAAGGAGACACCGAAATATAAAGCAATTGCTGAAATAAAATTACAAAAATAGAATGTATGAAAACGTTTTTTATACAGGTGAATATACTATAAAGAACAATGTGTTACTGTATAGGGCTTCGCTGATAAGAAAAGCCTTATCATTTGCAGCTCGTTTCATTTTAACTTTAAGAATGATGGTGATTTTTTTATGTTGAAAGTAAAACGTCCATTTGATGCCTATTTAGATGAAATGAATAAAATTACAATTTTGCTCCCACATGCGTATGGAACAAGTCGGACATTTCGTTTGCAAGAAGGAAGTAACGTGAAAGATTTACCGATTGCTCATACAATTGCGCTTCCGGATGCAACGAAGTATGAGTGCTTTATAGAAGAGCCGCTAGATGTGGGGAAGTATTATACAGTACGAGATGAACGGAATGAAGAAACAGATTTACAAATAGGTGCTGTCATAAGAACAGCGATTTTCGATGAAAAGTATTATTACGAAGGTACAGATTTAGGGGCAGTACACCAAAAGGAAGCAACTACATTTAAAGTATGGGCTCCAACTGCGAGGCTTGCGAAAGTAAGAATTTATAAAAGTGATAAAGAATATACAGATTACGAAATGTACAGAGAAGAAAATGGAGTTTGGGCTCATACATTGCACGGCGATTTAGCCGGGGAAAAGTATACATTTCTTGTTTGTATAAATTTAATATGGAACGAAGCTGTGGATCCTTATGCAAAATCAGTGACTGTAAATGGGAAGTACGGCGTTGTTATTGATTTGGAAAAGACGAATGTAACGAAGCGAGGGCAATTACCGCCATTACAAGCAATGACAGATGCCATATTGTATGAACTGCATATTCGTGATGCTACTATTCATCCGGGCAGTGGAGTGAGTAAAAAAGGAACATATAAGGGACTAATGGAAGAAGGAACGACAGGGCGAAATGGGACGTTAACAGGTTTGTCTCATATAAAAGATTTAGGTGTTACACATGTTGAACTATTACCTTTATACTGTTTCGGTGGTGTAGATGAGGCAAACCCTTCTTCTGTCTATAATTGGGGGTACAATCCATTATATTACAATGCGCCAACAGGATATTATGCTACAAATCCCTCTGACCCGTATAACAGGATCGTAGAGTGTAAACAACTGATTGAAACATTTCATGAGCACGGTATTAGAGTGATTATAGATGTTGTATATAATCATGTGTATGAAAGAGAGCTCTCATCATTTGAAAAGCTTGTCCCAGGATATTACTTTCGTCATGGTGAAAATGGTATGCCTTCTAATGGGACGGGAGTCGGAAATGACATAGCATCTGAACGGAAAATGATGAGGAAATTCATTGTAGAGTCTATTTTATATTGGCTTACAGAGTACAATGTTGATGGATTCCGGTTCGACTTAATGGGAATTTTAGATGTTGATACAATAAATATAATAGAAAAAGAAGTGCGAAACATAAAGCGAGATGCACTGCTATTAGGAGAAGGATGGGATCTACAAACACCACTTCCGCTAGAGGAAAAAGCAACATTAAATAACGCAAAGAAAATGCCGCATATTGCGCAATTTAATGATCAATTTCGTGATGGGATAAAAGGGAGTACCTTTCATATAAATAAACGTGGTTTTGCATTTGGTGGGTATGTAGACTGTAATCATTTGCAGTATATTGCATCAGGAAGCCTTTTGAGTATGAAAGAAACAGGTTTGTTTCTAGAGCCTGTGCAAAGCATTAACTATGTAGAATGTCATGACAATATGACGATGTGGGATAAACTAATGCGCAGTAATGAAGAGTCGGAAGAGATTTTGAAAAAACGTCACCTGCTAGCAACTGCAATGGTGATTCTGTCGCAAGGCATCCCTTTCTTACATGCTGGGCAAGAATTTTATCGTACGAAGCAAGGAAATGAAAATAGTTATAATGCAAATGATGAAATTAATCAATTAGATTGGGATCGAAAAGAGAAAGAGATAGAGACCGTTAACTATATAAAAGGTTTAATTGCGATTCGTAAAGAGCACGGAGCATTCCGATTACAAAATGCAGACCTTATAAAAAAGCACATGACTTTTTTGCAAACATCTCCAGAAGTACTTGCATATCATTTAGAGCATGTAGAGTCGTTTGGACCGTGGAAAGAAATTGTCGTTTTATTTAATAGCAGTTTAGAAGCGAAAACGGTGCAACTTCCGAAAGAAGAAACGTGGCATGTGTTAGTAAACGAAAAGCAAGCTAAAATAGAGCCAATTTCTTCATTTAGAGGAAAGGAACTTAGGCTCGCTCCGATTAGCACGTATATATTGACGATAATGTGACAAATCGCTACTTGACGATGAGAATGTAATAAATGTAGAATTGACAAAGGTGACGATTTTGATAAGTTGTCATTCTATGGCTGGTTTTGTAAAATAAAATAGAGAGTTTTTGGCTTATGCCAAGTTTTCTTTTCATTTACAGTAAAATATATATGAATCCACAACATGTGTAGAAATGTTGCGGTTTTTCTTTTCATAACTATAAAAGATAAGGATTTGTTAACGGGTAATGAATATGGAATGGTTGGAACAATTATTAGGAAAAGAGTGGAGTCTTGTACCGGCTGGTGGAGTAACGGGCGATGCATATATTGCGCAAAACGGACAACAGAAGTTATTTTTAAAGCGGAATACATCGCCCTTTTTAGCGGTATTGTCAGCAGAAGGAATTGTTCCAAAATTACTTTGGACAAGAAGGGTAACGAACGGTGATGTAATTTCTGCTCAAAAATGGCTTCCGGGACAGAAGCTAGAGCCAGAGGATATGAAACTAGAACGTGTTGCGAAACTTTTGAAAAAAATACACTCCTCTAAAGCACTCGTGCAGATGATTCAAAGACTTGGGAAGCAGCCGCTTCACGCACAAGAGTTATTACAACAGCTACAACTCGTTTTAAGAGGAGATATAAGGGATGAGGAAACAATTCAGCAAGGTCTTCAATATTTAATGGATTCATTAAAAGATATTGAATACAATGAATTCGTTGTATGCCATTGTGATGTAAACCATAACAATTGGCTATTGTCGGATGAAGATGAGTTGTTTTTAATTGATTGGGATGGAGCTGTAATTGCTGACCCAGCTCTAGACCTCGGTATGTTATTATATTGGTACATTCCGCGCCAAGAATGGAGTGAGTGGCTCGGTTACTATGATATTGAAATGGATGAATCGCTGCTTAAACGTATGAGATGGTATGTGATAGCACAAACGATTTTGTCTATTCAATGGCATACAACAAAAAAGCAGCAAGCAGAAGCTGAATATTGGCATCAATATTTACAGCAACTACTTGCTTCAGAGTAATACTTAAGAAAAATTGTCCATTCCAGCAATCCACTGAGTAAGTTGTTCTTGATTATTGGAAATGTGGTTGTCCAAATTAGAGGAAGATTTACCCGATTGACTATAAGAATATACATCGTTTAGCATTGCTTTAGCGTCACTACTTATATTATCGTTTGCGAGTAACGATTGAATGAGACGCTCTAATTGCTCGCATTCAGAAACTGTCCCGCAACAATCACTTTGGTGATTGACTAAAATATCTTTCAGCACTTCTAATTGATGTTGTTGATTAATTGGCATGAACGGATCATCCTTTCGATTGTTTTTCTCTTCTTAGAAAAGTAAGAGAAAAAGCTGTTTCGTCATGGAATGTTTAATGCTGTATGTAGTTTTTATCAAAATGGTACATCTTATACTTGAAAGAAACGGACCGAGTGCTCGTACGTACTTGGTTTTTTGTTTGGTAGATTGATTAAAAACAGAAAGAAGGAATTATTCCTTTAAAATAGCTATGTAAAGAGAGGGAAACATCTATGCGTTTAAGACATAAACCATATGCAATGGATCGAATTAATGAGTATTCACATATCGTAATCGGAAACCCAGAGGAGCGCGCTGGTAACTGGAAAGAAGTATTTGGAAATGAGCAACCCATTCACATCGAAGTAGGTACAGGTCGTGGCCGCTTTATGTATGATATGGCAAAAGCGAATCCCCATATTAATTATATTGGAATTGAAAAATTCACAAGTGTTGTTGTAGATGCACTGGATAAATTAATTGAAGAAGAATTACCGAACTTAAAGTTAATTAATAAAGATGCTGAAGATTTAACAGTTTTCTTTGCAAAAGGTGAGATTGATCGCGTTTATTTAAACTTCTCAGATCCATGGCCAAAGAAACGTCATACGAAGCGTCGTTTAACGTACAAAACGTTTTTACGCAATTATGAAGAAGTGTTAGTAGAAGGCGGAGAAATTCATTTCAAAACAGATAACCAAGGTTTATTTGAATATTCTCTTATGAGTATGGCGGAGTATGGTATGTTACTAACTTACTTAAGCTTAGATCTTCATAACAGCGACTTTGAAGGTAACATTATGACTGAGTACGAAGAGAAATTCTCTAGTAAAGGTCATCGTATTTACCGAGTAGAAGCAAAATATCGTACAGAACCTATGCAGTAATGCATAGGTTTTTTGTATCTAAAATAATCAGAATTTTATGTTAGTATTAAAAGAAAAGGGGGATGAAAAATGGAACAGTTACAAGTTGGAGATATAAAAGTGACGTGGCTAAAAGGTGGGAACACACATTTAGACGGAGGAGCAATGTTTGGCGTTGTGCCGAAAGTACTTTGGTCACGTAAATATAAACATAATGATACAAATCATATTTATTTACGAACAGATCCGTTACTTTTACAAACGAAAGATGGCAACATGCTCATTGATTCCGGAATAGGAAACGGTAAATTGAGTGAGAAAATGAAGCGAAACCAAGGTGTAACAGAAGAATCATCGGTTTATGAGTCATTAGAAAAACTAGGATTAAAGCCTGAGGATATCCACTACGTTTTAATGACGCATCTTCATTTTGATCATGCATCCGGCTTAACAAAATGGGAAGGGGATCACCTTGTGCCAGCTTTTCCGAATGCGAAAGTTTACGTAAGCGAAACAGAGTGGCATGAAATGAGGAACCCAAATATTAGATCCCGTAATACATATTGGAAGGAAAATTGGGAGCCGATTGTAGACCAAGTTATTACGTTTCAGCAAGAAATAGAAATTACAGATGAAATAAAAATGGCACATACAGGCGGTCATAGTGATGGACATGCAGTTATCGCTTTAGAAAGCAAAGGAGAAACAATGCTGCATTTAGCAGACTTATTGCCGACGTACGCCCATCAAAATGTATTATGGGTAATGGCTTATGATGATTATCCGATGACATCCATTGAAAATAAGCAAAAGTGGATGAAGTATGGCGCTGAAAACGATGCTTGGTTCACTTTTTATCATGACGCGTATTATCGCGCAGTAAAGTGGAATGAGGAAGGTCATATCGTAGAAAAAATAGAACGGAAAACGGGTATAGAAGCATAAAAATGGGAGGGTGTTCCAGCAGTCTGTTGGAGCAGTCTCCTTTTTGTTGTCGTTTTTTTGTTGGTAAGTCGATATATTCGAAAAATCGCCGATATAATTTCAATCACTATCTGCAATTAAAAAATAAGAGGTTCACCTAATGGGAACCCTCCTGTTTATGCTGCTATAACCTCTAAAACAGTACCTGTTTTAGCATCAACTAAAAATTCAAATCGTTCTTGTATATCATTTAACATCGTTGTAAGACCGCCGCGATACACTTCATACGCGACATCATATTTTTCAAATGTCTCTGGAACCATATGTACCCAAGAGCCAGTAATTTCACCTTTATGACTTAATGCTTGTTTTACCATTTTCAATGCTTTTTCTGAAGAAATATGGGATTGTTCTTGTACTTTGTTTGCAACAAGATAACCAGCTGCGAAACCAACGCCAAGACCTGCTACTAAACCTTTCCAGCTCATATATTCACCTCAATTCTATAAAATAAAAATAGTGTACCGATAATAATTATAAAGCAAATACAGCTAAAAAAGAAGAAACTAGAAACATTTCGAAAATTTCGTTACAATAAAAGAGGTATTCTACTAAGGTTTGAAAGAAGGGGACTTCGTGAATAAAGAGACATTACAATTATTTCGTACGTTAACAGAATTACAAGGTGCATCAGGTTTCGAACATGATGTACGCCGTTTTATGAAGCAAGAATTAAGCAAATATGCAGATGAAATTGTACAAGACGGTTTAGGTAGCGTATTTGGTCTGAAAAAAGGGGACGAAACTGGCCCGCGTGTTCTTGTAGCAGGTCATATGGATGAAGTAGGTTTCATGATTACGCAAATTACGAAAAACGGAATGCTTCGTTTTCAACCTTTAGGCGGCTGGTGGAGCCAAGTACTATTAGCTCAGCGCGTACAAGTGATGACGAAGAATGGCCCTGTCGTTGGGGTTGTTGGTTCTATCCCTCCTCATTTATTAAGTGACGCGCAACGTGCAAAACCGATGGATATAAAAAATATGTTAATTGATATAGGCGCAGATAGCTATGAAGATGCGATTGAGATTGGTGTAAAACCAGGACAACAAATCGTGCCAATCTGCCCGTTTACGCCGATGGCAAACGAAAAGAAAATTATGGCGAAAGCTTGGGACAACCGTTACGGATGTGGCCTTGCAATCGAATTATTAAAAGAATTAAAAGACGAAACATTACCAAACACATTATACTCTGGTGCGACTGTACAAGAAGAAGTTGGTCTTCGCGGTGCACAAACTGCTGCAAATATGATTCAACCAGATATTTTCTATGCGCTTGATGCAAGTCCAGCCAACGATGCATCTGGTGACAAAACACAGTTCGGTCAATTAGGAAAAGGTACTCTTCTTCGTATTTATGACCGTACGATGGTAACGCATAGAGGAATGCGCGAATTCATTTTAGATACAGCAGAAACACATAACATTCCGTACCAATACTTTATTTCGCAAGGTGGTACAGATGCGGGCCGTGTACATACAAGTAACTCAGGTATCCCATCAGCAGTAATTGGTGTTTGCGCACGTTACATTCATACACATGCTTCTATTTTACATGTTGATGATTATGCGGCAGCAAAAGAGCTAATTACGAAGCTTGTAAGAGCAACGGATAAAACGACGTTAGAAACAATTAAGAATAACGCGTAGAGAAGAAGGGCGAAAAACCCTTCTTTTTTTAGGTTGAATAGATGCTCGAGCGATGTATGGTAGCGGTCAGTGCTTAATTGATTCTCGCACGGGGGATTAAAACCCCGGGTAGGAAGTAAGAGTAAGATTGCTTTTGGATTCGAGGTCCGCAATGTTGTGAGAAAAACTCTTCTTTTTTAGAGTGAAGAGACAAACAAGCGATGTGTGTTGGCCGTGCTTCCGTGTATAAATAACAATTTGATTAAGGGGAAATGATAAATTTTTATAGAGGTGAACGAAATGAAAGTAGTAGTTGGATCTAAGAATAAAACGAAGGTTGGAGCTGTGGAGAAGGTTTGGAAAGATGCTACAATTACATCTCTTTCTGTTCCTTCAGGAGTAGCAGCACAACCGTTTTCAGATGAAGAGACGATGCAAGGAGCGATCAATAGAGCGAAGCGAGCGCTAGAGGAAGCGGGAGCTCAAATTGGCATTGGACTAGAAGGCGGCGTAATGAAAACAGAGCACGGTTTATTTATGTGTAACTGGGGCGCGCTAGCAACAAGTGATGGTAAAATATTTGTTGCCGGCGGGGCACGTATTACGTTACCAGATGATTTTTTAGCACCTCTTGAAGATGGCAAAGAGTTAAGTGAAGTGATGGAAGAGTTTGTACAGAGAAAAGATATTCGTAGTCATGAAGGTGCGATTGGTATTTTTACGGATGATTATGTGGACCGTACGGAATTATTTGTACACGTTGTTAAGTTACTTGTTGGGCAATATAAGTATGATGAAAAGCAAGCATAAACCTTGCACCGTGCGCGATGTATGGTAGTATAAAAGAAAGATTATAACATGAAAAACTGCACTCGTTAGAGGAGGAAATATAGATGAAATCATTAGAAAGCATGGAGCAATTCCAAGAGTTAAAAAATGAAGAGAATGTAATCTTTATGTTCTCAGCAGAATGGTGTCCAGACTGCCGCTTCGTAGATCCATTTATGCCAGAAGTAGAAGAGAAATATAATGATTTCTCATTTTACTATGTAGATCGTGATGAGTTTATTGATCTATGCGTAAAATTAGACGTATTTGGCATTCCGAGCTTTGTAGCGTACAATAAAGGTGAAGAAACAGGTCGCTATGTAAACAAAGATCGAAAAACACAAGAACAAATCGAAGAGTTCATTGAAGGTTTAAAATAAGGCAATTTGCCAATTGAATTGTAAAACAACCTCTACCTTCGCGGGGGAGGTTATTTTTTTGGAAGGGAGGAAAAAGAGATGAAGATGACAAGTAAAAAGATGAAAGACGAGTTAATGAAGAAATTATCTCGCCCGGAATGGGACTTTCAGTATGATAGCGAGAAAGAGGTTCTACGTATAGAACAGAAAGACTCGAAAAAAGGTATTAACGTATCGCTTCCAGGAGTTGTAGCAAAATGGGAAGTGAATAAAGAAAAGGCGATTGAAGAGGTTGCCTATTACGTACAAGAAGCGTTAATTGCGATGCATAAGGAAGAAAATAGCGCGGCGAAAATTTTACCTGTTATTCGCTCTACTTCTTTCCCGAAACAAGCAGAAGAAGGAAATCCGTTTATTATGACGGATCATACGGCGGAAACACGTATTTACTATGCGCTAGATTCGAATAAAACATATCGTCTCATTGACGAGCGTTTATTACAAAAATTAGGGCTTACAGAGCAACAAGTACGTGAAATGGCATTATTCAACGCTCGCTCATTAGGTTATGAATTTAAACAAGACACAGTAGCAGGTAATACATTCTACTTTTTAAACACAAATGATGGGTATGATGCGACTCGTATTTTAAACGAATCGTTACTACAATCGATGCGTGAAAAGATTTCTGGTGACATGGTTGTTGCTGTTCCTCACCAAGATGTATTAATTATTGCTGATATCGTCAACGAAATCGGTTATGATATTATTGCACAAATGACAATGAAATTTTTTGCCGAAGGGCATGTTCCGATTACATCACTTTCATTCGTATATGAAGATGGGGACTTTGAACCAATCTTTATTTTAGCGAAGAATCGGAAGAAGACAGATGGAAAAGAGAAAGGATGAACGAAGTGAACGTTTTTTACAACCTTGAAGGAATTGGTGACACTCTAATTGTTGCCTTACAAGATATTACTTTAGAGAACCGTACTTTTGATCGCAAAGGAGATGTTGCACGCGTATACGATCGTGAAAGCAACGAAACAGCAGGATTCAACATCTTTCATGCATCTTCTTACTTAGAAGTAAAAGAAACAGGTAACCTTACATTAACGAAAGAACTTGTAGAAAAAATCAACGAAATTTTAGCGAAGAACGGTTTTGAAGAAACAGTAGAAGCAGATCTTTCTCCAAAATTTGTTGTAGGCTATGTAGCTGAAAAAGAAAAGCATCCAAATGCTGATAAGTTAAACATCTGTAAAGTAGAAATCGGTACAGAAACATTACAAATCGTATGTGGCGCACCAAACGTTGATGCAGGACAAAAAGTTGTCGTTGCAAAAATCGGCGCTGTAATGCCAAGCGGTATGTTAATCAAGCCAGCTGAGCTTCGCGGAGTTCCTTCTGCTGGAATGATTTGTTCAGCACGTGAATTAGAGCTTCCAGATGCTCCACAAGAAAAAGGTATTCTTGTATTAGAAGATAGCTTTGAAGTTGGACAAGAGTTTAAATTTTAATTGATATAAGAAAAGAGAGGTTGTCCTTTTGGGCAGCCTCTCTTTTCTATTGAATCTTTGATATATTGTGAGTTGTGATAGATATATGTAGAAAATCGTTCATATTCATAAGGATGTCACCTTTTTTCTTAAAATCTATATTGTGTTTTATAAACAAAATAGTTAAAATTTAGAAAAATAGAAGGGGATAGACGCATGAAACAACAACCAAAAATCGCAGAACTTCTGAAACGAATTGAAACTTCAAAACAGCAAGATATCGAGTTAGGTTCTTATGAAATCTATTTGTTTAGTGAAAATGAATTAGAAAAAGGACAAATCGGTTATCGATATGATAAACATAAAAATTCATTAATTAGTGAAGAAAACGGAAAGTGGCAAGAAGGATGGATTACAATTGGATATGAAACGGATATGGGCGATCCAGTTTTCGTAAATATAGATGATGACGCTTATCCGGTTTATACTGCAGAACGTGGTACAGAAAAATGGCAGCCAGTTTATATTGGAAATATGGATGAGATTATAAAACAATTATAAAAAACTTTGAGACCGGTGCAAAGTGTAACGGATAGTGTAGATGAATATCGGAAGAGTAAAGCTTAAACGCAGTCTTACATGTAAGACTGCGTTTTTCTATATGAAAACACTCGTAAATTAGAATATTATGGATAAATATGACATGCTTAATTTTACCTGCACTTTTTGCCGAATGCTGATACAATAAAGGATGTTACTATTTAGTAGAAAGAGTGGTAAGCATGTTAGATTGGATGAAAAAGCTGTTTAACAAAGAGGAAGAACAAACAGCGATGAATAAAGAAGTACAAAAGCAAGTTGAAAGTCAGCCGAAAATTCCTCGTGTAAACCACTACACCGAAGCAAGAGAAGCACAAATGGCAAGTAGGAATGCAGGTAAATGCCGTTTTCCATTAGTACCGGATAATGGGTTCGATGAAGAGGATGTTATAGAAACAGGGCGTTTTGAAGAACAACCTGTTCAAGCTGTAACGTATGAAAATCAGCCTATTCAAAGAGGAATCAAAGTGGAAAGAAGCAGACGACAGCATGTGGAGAAAGTAGTTTCTACATATGAAGAGCCGGAAATACAATATGAACCGGAGCGAGAGCCTGTCGTAAAGAAAGCATCTACACCAGCGCAAGAAAGTAACCGTAGACCATTTCGTCCAACAGAAATGATTTCGCCAATTTACGGATATAATCGTCCTTCAGTAGAGAAAAAGGAAGAAAAGCAGGAGGAAGTAAAGGAAAGAGAAGACCTTGAAATATCTGTAGAGGGCAAATCAGTCGTTGATGCATGGCTAGAGAAAAAAGGATATACATTATCTCATTTCTCAGAAGGGCAAGCACCGACTTCTTCCAGTCATGAAAGAGTTGATGAGCAAGATCAACAGAGTAAAAAGGAAGAAAAGTCAGTTGTCGATCAATGGCTAGAGAAAAACGGTTATGAAATCGAACGCCAAGAGCCTATAGTAGAAGAAAAAGAAGTGGCTCAAGAAATGAGTGCACCGCAGGAAGTTCCAGCGGCTGAATTACTTCATGAAACAATTGCTGAGCGTATGGAAGATGCGAAGCAAGAAAAAGATGTAGTGGTAGAAAATGTTCTACAAACAGAATCATTAGCTTCTAAAGTAGAGCACGAGGATACAATATTATCAGAAGAAATGAAACGTAATACAGAAATAGAACAACCTACTATTGAAGTAGAAAAGCAAGCTCCAGAAGAATCAGTGATTGTCAAAGCAGAAGAAAAGCTTGAAGAAACAATCATTGTGGAAATACCAGAAGAATTTGAAGAGGTAGACGTAATTACAGAAACAGAAGAATCAGAAGAAGTGGAAGTAATTGC